>NZ_SZNK01000001.1:5752500-6052500 GCF_005217615.1 Brevibacillus antibioticus | reverse complement strand
CTTAATAGCTCTCAAATTACTTTTCGTTGAGTTATTCTTACCTGCGTAATCAATGCCTTTCGCCATGCTTCATTTCTCCTTTGAGTGTAATAGATAAGCAACAGTTTTTGACCGGTCATTGTCGCTTTCACCTATCTAGGAAAAAAACAGGGGTAAAACGGAACAGCCTTGCTAAAAAAATTGTAAAGAATTTTTCATCCCCTGATTTTCTCAATAAACCGTGTCGTAATCTCCTGAATTCCCTCTTCTTTTGGTAGCTTAAGAAAACCAGCTAGGGAGTCAATTTCAGATTGCATTTCTTCCAAAATCCTTATTAATGCTTCGTTATCTCCACTTTTTGCTCGATCGACCATTAAACTGAATGCTTGATCAAGTATTGTTGTAGTTTCTTCAGGCTCCGAATTTTGCATTGATTCACTCCTCTTTCCCCCATTTGTAAGTTTTCTCCGACATCTTTTGCTGTGAAACCTTCTAGGACGATCTTGCGGATAACGTGCCTTTCCTTTTCATTGGATAGTTGCCGTAACAACTCTTCAACATAAAGGCTTCCGTCGTGATTTACCGTGCCCTGCTGCCTGCCAAAGTCGTCCAGAATCGGGCATTCGTTACGCAGCCTCTTTCTTTCTCTATAGTTCAAGTTCCAGGCAATGCGTCGCAAAATTGTTCTGCATTCCTCTTTCGTCAAACGCTCACCTACTTTCTAGATTAGTTGAGTTTCACAACCACAAAACCCAAAAACAAGATCATACGTTCGCTTTTCAAACAAAAAATAAACGTCCCAGATTCACACTGGCACGCCTCAACCCCCAATTGCTCATATCCATTTTACCAAATATTACAACTCGATTACTGAAAGCGCCCGTTGTGTAAACTTTTGTAAATAAATGCATTATCCCTATTGAGACAAACCTACGCTCTATGGAAGTACCGATTCAATCGCTTTTAGAATCTGCGTTTGTGCTTCCTCTTCAGCGCCCGTGAAAACCTTGGGGAACAAGTGTCGATGGGGATGGAGAAAAACTTTCGCAAAGGAGGATGGCAAGCTAGTTGTTTACGAACCAGAAGCCGCAATAGTCAAACGTATCTTTGTTTTGTATAAAACAAAAGGATCACAGTAAGATACATCCTTTACAATCCGGTTTATATAGGAAAAAAGAGATGGATGGATAACTTGATAGATGGTGATCATGAAGCCCTTGTTTCAGAAGAAGATTTCGAAGCAGCAGCTATTCTTTCTAAGAAACGGTTGATATCCCGTGAGAAGACTAATGTTTGCTTTCCGTTTACCGGCATTTTAAAATGCGCCCGATGCGGAAGCCCCCTCCAAGGTGGGGAGAAAAAGCAATAGCTTAAAAATTACCGTTATTACAGATGTAGTGCTCGATTTGCTCAAGGAATATGCGAAATACCCATAATCGCTGAAGACACTGTCGAAAAGCTCATGCTTGAACAAATGGATTTCATTATTGATGGTTCATGGCAAAAAGAAATCGAAGTCGCAAACGATCATCATATTACCTTTACTGTTCCTGATCACGTACAATTAGAACGTGAATTGAGTGAAATACAAAAACGGAAAAAGAAATGGCAGATGGCTTTTGCTAAGGATGTAATTAGCGTAGATGACCTCAAACTCCGCATGCATGAAGAAAATGAACGCGAAGAGACTATCAGGGCTCAACTCATGTCAGAATCATCTATGGTTAAAACGATACCTAAGTTGTCAAAAAAAGATGTTATGACATTTGCAAAGAGCATAAAGGAAAGCTGGCCACATCTTGAACTTGATCACAAGAAAGTAATTATGCAAACTGTATTCTCCAGAATCGTAGTAGATACATAAAGTGAAGCTGTTGGTGGTCCGGTAGAAGAGTGGCATGCAAAATTATTTCATTGAAACAAATTAAGAGGCGGTTTCCCGCCTCTTTTTATTCCCCAATCAATCCCAAGCAAACCTCTGCTCTTTCCAAGGATCGCCATACATATTATACCCGTTCTTCTCCCAAAACCCTTGCTTGTCTTTCTCCATAAACTCAATCCCACGCACCCACTTGGCGCTTTTCCAGAAGTAGAGATGCGGAATGACAAAGCGCAGCGGCCAGCCGTGTTCAGGGGTCAAATCCTCGCCGTTATGTTTCGTAGCGAACAGATTGCCGTTTTTCACGAAGTCAACAAGCGGAATGTTCACAGTCCATCCGTGCTCAGCGTGCAGCATGACGTACTTTGCTTCCGGCTTCACCTTTACCCGCTTCAGTACTTCCTCTACGGGAATGCCTTCCCATTCATTGTCCAGCTTGCTCCAGCCTGTCACGCAGTGAATATCGTTAGTCGTGCCGCCTCTTGGCAGAGCCATCATTTGTTCGTAGGTCAGCGTTACTTCTTCCTCGACGAGACCGAAAAGGCGAAAGCTCCACTCCGTAGACAGATCTGTATATTCGGGAACCTCTCCATAGTGCAGGACAGGAAAGCCTGTCGTCTGTTTTTGATTCGGTGGAATGCGATCGCGCTTGGTATCAGCCGCTGGGTTGATAAACATGTTGTTTCCACTCCCTCGATTGCCAGTCTCTTATTTTCCAACCCGCAAAAGGGCGTGATCTACCTTGATGCACATGTCCTGCACAACGTCGATGCCTTGATCTGCAACCAATTTAGCCGCGTCTTCGTTGGCAATGCCTTGTTGCATCCAGAACACTTTTGGCTTGTTCTGCATCTTCAATGCATCCTCTGCAACAGGCACCATGTCTTCGCTGCGACGGAACACATTGACGATGTCGACTGGCTGATCGATCTCAGACAGGCTAGCAAGCACTTTTTCGCCCAAAACCGTTTCACCCGCGATGATAGGATTGACCGGGATGATTGTGTAGCCGACGTTCTGCATAGCTTGCGATACCATATAGCTGGTGCGGTCTGGCTTGTTGGATAGACCCACTACTGCGATCGTTTTTGCATCCTCCAGCAGTTGACGACGTGCTTCGTTACTTGGATTTTGTGCCATGTAAAACACTCCTTTTTATATTGAAATGAGAACTGGAACTACCTCTTATTCACTACGGCTAGAAACAAACTCAACAATCGTGCGCGTCATTGCTCCTGTACCGCCAGCTGGTTGCATATCGCCAGCACTTGCTGTGTACGCCGTACCCGCGATGTCCAGATGTACCCACGGCGTGTCGCCAACGAATTCTTGCAGGAAAACACCGCCGATAATGCCATGTCCATAACGTCCACCCGAGTTTTTCAAATCGGCAAAGCGGCTCTTGTTGAGGCTGCGGTATTCATCGAAGGTAGGAAGCTGCCACAAACGCTCACCCGCCACGTCTGCTGCGTTCATCAGCTCATCCAACAGTGCTTTGTCGTTGGTCATGGCGCCAGAGCAGAAATGACCGAGTGCAACCACGATACCACCCGTCAAGGTAGCGGCATCCACCAGGCAAGACACTCCTTGCTCTTTTGCATAGGTGATGCAATCAGCCAGTACGAGACGACCTTCTGCGTCTGTCGTAATGATCTCTACTGTTTTGCCGCTCATAGTCGTGATGACATCGCCTGGACGGAATGCTGATCCGGATGGCATGTTTTCCACGGTACCGACGACAGCCAGGACGTTTACTTTTGGTTTAATCTGTCCCAGTGCCTCCAATGCGCCGATCATCGAAGCCGCTCCACCCATGTCCGACTTCATGTCTTCCATGCCTGCTACTGGCTTGATGGAGATTCCACCTGTATCAAATGTCACGCCTTTACCGATCAAGCCGATGACATCGTCCCACGTGTCTCTTCCTTGATATTTGACTGCCACGACATAAGGCTCGAGCTCGCTGCCTTGTGCAACAGAGAGCACTCCGCCCATCCCCAGCTCTTCCAGCTTCGCTTTTTCCATGACTTCCACAGCCATGCCATAGCGCTCTGCTACCTCGACCATCGCATCCTTCAAAGCGCGTGGAGTCAAGTAGTTAGCTGGTTCATTGACGAGGGTGCGCGCCAGATTCGTCCCGGATACGAGCGCCGAACCACGTGCAACACCTGTCTGTACCAATGAAGCATCGGCATCTGCTGCCAAAATCTGCACCGTCGCAATTGGGTCAAACTCACGCTTTGCCTTTTGACGGTAGCCCTCGTAGTTGTATTCAGCGAGTCCAAATGCTTCCGTCACTGCCTGCGCCAGACGGTCAGCACTCAGATGCTCTGTTGTTGGCAAATCAATAACCACTGTTTTGCCGTTGCCTTTTCCCACAACCGTCTTCGCTGCACGTCCCCATGCATTTCGGGCTGCGACGAAATCAAATTTCCCTGGTTCACCCATCCCGACGATCAACAGTTTTTTTGCAGCTACGCTGTTCATGCCGTGAACAACCGTAATTTCCTTTGCCTCACCCGTAATTTCCTTGTCCTGCTGCAAGCCACTCAGACTACCTCCAAAAGCTTCGTCCAATTCCGGGTATACTTGCGAAATCTCCTCACCCTTCCATAGCGGGACAATTAGTTCATCACATGTGATATTGACAAGCTGTATGCGATTTTCTACTGCTACTTTCATATACTCTTCCCTCTTTCTGTGTGGTAGGATACTATATGGGCACATTTGTTTAGAACGATGTGTCGACATATAAGCGCAAGGGTGGAAACGTCATGGCTTTTGCCTCTGTGTAAGAAATGACATCCTTTTCCGGCAACAATTTCTCGCATTCATCTATGTAACGAAGAACTCTTGCTACGTCCAACCCCCAATGAACTGGCTGGTAACGAGTCAAATACTTTCGTGCATTGCTTAACATCCAGCGAGCACCTTTTATATTGCCGTACTCTTGGTGGTACAGTCCGACTGACAATTGCAGCAATCCTTGCAAAAACTTGTCTGACTTGTCTTCCATCCAGATGTCTTCCAACAGATCGTGGCATTCGTAGTATTCTCCATCATTGAATTTTTCAATGAACTGTAAATACTGCTCGGGATACCCCATGGATGCATGCCTCCGTTTCGAACCTTCCATCTTTATGGTAACACAGATTGGCAGTGACTTTACATCCAAACAAAAACTTCACGGATTAAGACAACGCCCTTCTGTTACAATAATCTTAGAGATAAGCGCACAGTAGAAAGGAATGGATTTTCCGTGGCGGATTTTTTTGAAAACTTCCCCTTATGGGCAGCACTGCTAGCCATAGGGATCGCCCAATTTATCAAAATTCCCCTTCATTTTTTTGCAACGAAAACGTGGCAATGGTCACTGCTCATGAGTACTGGCGGTATGCCCAGCTCTCACTCTTCTGCTGTGACAGCACTATCCACAGCTGTGGGACTGCGTGAGGGCTTTGGCAGTAACATGTTCGCTATTTCCGCCATTCTCGGTGTGATCGTGATGTTTGATGCCGCAGGTGTCCGCCGCCATGCCGGTATGCAAGCGGTTGTCTTAAATAAGCTGGTCGATGAATTCAACCACCTGTTAGAAGGAATGAAATCGCTAAAAGTACGCCCTAACCAGGAAAAAGCGAAAAAACTGAAAGAACTACTCGGTCATCAACCAATCGAAGTATTGATCGGCGGTTGGTTAGGCATCATGATTGCGTTATTGCTCCATCCGTTTTTTTAAAGGAGGGCTCCCATGCGCATTGTTTCCATCTGCCCCAGCAATACCGAAATCCTGTATTATTTAGGCCTACATGAGCATGTCGTCGGTTTGGATGATCACTCTGACTGGCCGCTGGAGTGGCAGCATCTCCCCCGGGTTGGACCCGATTTGACAATCGATATGGACCGGGTCGCTGCACTCCAACCGGATCTCGTCGTAGCGTCGCTCTCTGTTCCTGGCATGGAGAATAATATAGAAGCTCTGCGCGACAGAGAAATTCCTCATATCGTCCTGAACCCTTCCCGGATCGGGGAAATCGCTCATGATATCCGACTCGTCGGTGAGGCGACAGAAACACAGAGGCAAGCCGAGCAGCTTGCGATCCAATTTGACGAAACCATTGAAAGCATCCGACAAAAAACCGCGACGTACGCTCAACGCCCGAAGCTCTACTGGGAATGGTGGCCGAATCCCATCTACACACCTGGTCAGGAAAACTGGTTGACCGATGTCAGTGACATAGCGGGTGCCATCAATATTTTTGCAGATTATCCTGTCGCGAACGTCAAGGCTACGCGGGAAATGGTCATGGAACGCAATCCGGATCATATTTGCGTCGTCTGGTGCGGAATTGAATGGAAGCGAATCAAGGCTGACATGATCACAAGCCGCCCGGAATGGACGAACATGACCGCGATTCGAAACAATCAGGTCCACTTGTTGGAAGAAGGCCTATATTGCCGCCCTTCTCCTCGCATTTTAGAAGGACTGGAGAAGCTGGTTGATTTGATTCATACAAAATGACACAAAAAACGTTCAAAGCCTGTGCCTTGAACGTTTTTTCTTTTTTTCTTTCATGCCACCGATGCGGCATCCATTCGTTTTCGTTGGTTGCTATTCAGTTTGTTGTTGGCCGCTGACGGGTTCCGCCATGGCTGCGATTCCTTTTTCATTCAAGTTATTGAGAAAAGCTTCCGTTACTTTGCCTTCACCTTTTTTTACGATGTACACGTCCACCGATTTTTTCCCCCATTGCGAGAATACGTCCTGCTTAGTCTCGAAATACAGGTCAATCTTATGGCCGCGAATCGCTCCACCCTTGTCAGCTACGACGCCATATCCATAACCGGGGATGTACAAAATGGTCCCCAGCGGGAAAACGCGCAGATCGGCTGCAATCGTGGAATAGTCGTCTCTACGTACTTTGACACCTGAATAGGTAATACCATAGGACGGGTGAGATGGATTTTTGCCTGTCGACTCGTATCCGGCATAGTAGCCGGTCGCGACTACACGTACTTTTGGATATTGATCGTGAAATACATCCGCTTTATCAATCACTTGAGTAAGAGAACTGGCAGATACCGTCCTTTTTTTGACGACACGTTGCCCCTCTTTTGTTTCCTTGATTCCAAAAGTGGAGGAGACACCGTAGTCTCCCACAACATTATAGCTGTATCCATCGCTTGCGAAGGCCGTCAAGACCAGGATGAACAGCGCGACGATACTTACGAACTGCTTTCCATTCATTTCTTGGTAAACCTCCTCTCGTTTCTAGTCATGTCCCGACGAGGAGGAAAGTATACACAAATTTTGGTTGATTACAGAAATATTCTGTCAGTTGCACGTTTTTCAATCAAATGCCAAAAGAAAAACAGGCCCGAAACAAAGGCCTGCTTGATCTTGTTGTTAAAACATCCGATATCCTTTTTTGCGAAGCGTGTGAATGGTCCAGCCACTCGCCACTGTACCTGCCATGCCGCAGCCCAGAATAAGCGAATCCCAAATTCCCGGAACGATTTGTTGATAAACAAGTGCACCTACGACTACACCAACGCCGATCACAACTGGAAACCAGGTTGTTTTCAAAATCATGTTTAAAATAAACCCAATGCCAAACCCAAGCACGGAGAACAAAACAATGGATACCATAAATTGCATCAAGTTCATCGACGAAAAAGACCTCCTGCCACCTTCTCCACCTTTTGCCACTTACTTATGCAAATACAGGAAAGACGGGCTATTTTCGGTATTAGTGTAGCAAAAAGGCGAGGGATCGGTCAATAAGAGAAGCCAAGCGTATGTGTTGCATGCCTGACAGAAAAAACCGCCGATGCATTCGCTTCGACGGTTTTCTATGCGAGGTTCCTCAATCATTATGGATGAGAAGAAACAGCTTCCTTCTGAGCTTCCTGTGTACCAGCTCCGTCACAGTTAGGGCAATTCTCCGAGCCCCCCAGGAGCAATTGGAAATACCCTTGGCCATGGCAGTACGGGCACTGTTCTTGTTTTTGTCTCATGTTGAGCTCCCCTTTCGGCATACATGCGCAAGAATTAATTGCATGTATTTTCTGATTATTTTGATGTATCTAACTATATCAGAATCCCCCCTTGGTTCACAATGCAGTTCATCGCGAAAAAACCATAAAAAACCGCAATGTAAGCGGGAACATTGCAGTTTATCTAGCTTATTCGCAGGATTACTTAAAGATTTTATAGGAAGTGTATTGAAAAATGGGATCGATAGCAAACGCTTGACCTGTCATTCCTTGCTCTCGCTTGATATAGTCCGGCAATATGATTTTCAAATAAGTAGAAGACAGCGGGTCATGAAGCAGCTCCTGTATCGGCATAAATTTCGCCTCCGCTATTTCCCCTTCCTGCGGGCGCGGTTCTCCCCCTATGTAATCCATCCAAAAAACGACCATATTGTCGCTAATGGACTCCCGAATGACGCCTGAACGGATTCCGGCTACTTGTCGCACGACTGCCTCGACACCCGTTTCTTCCAGCACCTCACGTACTGCTGCTTCATCTACAGTCTCGCCCTCCTGCACGAATCCCGCAGGAAATGACCATTGACCTTTTAGTCCGCTATACGTTTTTTTGACAACCAGTGCTTCTTGCCCGCGAATAACAATCCCGCAGGCGCCTAGCCAAACCTTCCCCTCGCGCATCCAGCTCGCTCCTTCCACGTCCTAGCTAAACGAAACCCCCGGCTTTTCTTCGCCGGGGGTACCTATCAATCATCCTCATCATCCAGGAGCCCATTATCGATCATGTATCGCAGATTTTCCCGATCCCTCTCGCGGCCCTTTTCCTTGAGCCGATCGATGGCAGGCAGGATGAGAATATCTACTTCACGCTGTACATGCCATGCCAAGTCGTGTCGCCCCTGTTCCTCCAGAAAAGCTCCCACTTCCATCAAGGCGTTGTACCGATCCATCTCTTCGCGGACCATAAGCCCCCGGACTTGAATGCTTGCGTGACGCATCGTTTTTACAGCTTTACTTTCTTCAATGCGAGACCGACGCCGCCAATTTTGTACAGATAGCGCAGGTCACTCGCTTTTTTCATCATCGCCGCTGTGCTGCCGAACAGCTTTTTCGAACCAACTTGCCCGATGCCCTCGCCTTTTCCAAGAGAGGCCAATGTCCCTTGCAGATGCGGGATGAATTTTTGCGGAAGATCGCCACGGACCAAGGCCGCAAGATTTGCACCCAGCGTCTCGCCTTCCTGTACCGCGATTTGCGCAGTTGGCGGATACGGACGTCCTTCTTCGTTGAAGATCAAGGCACAATCCCCTACGACAAAAACATTTTCATGACCAGGGGCACGCAAGTATTCGTCTACCTTGACTCGACCGCGCATAACTTCGAAGCCTGCTTTTTCCACGATGTTATTTCCGCGGACACCTGCTGCCCAAACCACCGTCTTCGATTTGATTTCTTCTCCGGTAGCCAACAGCACGCCATCCGGGGTGCACTGCTTGATCGGTGTTCCAATTTTGAACTCGATGCCTTTTCTCTCCAATACATCCATTGCGTATTGGATCAGCTCTGGGTCAAAGCCAGGCAATGCAGTTGGTGCTGCCTCAATGCAGTAGATTTTCACCAGTTCTGGATCGACATCAAATTCTCGGCACAGCTCTGGCAAACGATCGCCGAGCTCTCCGCAAAACTCAATGCCTGTAAAGCCAGCTCCACCCACAACAAACGTGAGGTAATCCGTACGATCCGGCTCATTTTTAAACTTAGAGAACATGTATTCAATATGCTCGCGAATATTCCGGACTGCATTGATACTGCGAATGCTAAACGCATGCTCCTTGAGTCCCTCAATTCCGAACGTTTCTGGTTCGCTGCCCAATCCGACGACGAGATAGTCATACGACAGCACCTCGCCATTTTCGAGCGTGACGGTCTGCTCCTCTGGCTGAATGGCTTGCACCGTTCCTTTGACAAAGTTGACTTTGTCCTTGTTCAAAATGCCATCCAGACTGACGCGGGCATGATCCGCTGGTGCTGTACCTGCAGCCGGCTCATGCAGCCAAGTCGTGATGTAGTGATAGTTGTGCTTGTTGACCAAGGTGATTTCTGCCTCATTGTAGTTGAGCTTTTTCTGTAGCTGCAACGTTGTGAGCAAACCACCGTATCCAGCGCCAAGAATCAGGATTTTGGGTGTACCCATTAGTATCCCTTCCAATCATGTATGATGTCATTGTTTATGGTAACTTAAGGAAGATTGTGCGATTTTTCACGTGGTCTGGTACAAATTAAGATGCCCCAATTCATGATCCGTGTAGTATCGGAATTATTGCCCTGTGCTGCCATTCGAACCACTCTGTGAAAAAATGCACAAAGTCAGACGTAGGAAAATGTGACAATTTCTTTACAGTCATCCTCATCTTATCGGCTACCGATTGGATTTGCAAGGTTTTTTTGCCTATCCTCTTTCGAACTTTCTCTCCTGTTTTTCCACTTGTATGGGTTATAATGGTTGAGGAGTTCGCTTACGATTAATTCGGAGGTGCTTTGGATTGAATTTTCTGCAAAAGGACGAGCAAATCTACGACATTACGATCATTGGTGGAGGCCCTGCCGGGTTATTTACCGCTTTTTACGGCGGGATGAGGCAGGCCAGTGTAAAAATCATTGAGAGCATGCCCCAGCTAGGCGGGCAGTTAGCCGCTCTTTATCCGGAGAAGTACATATATGATGTAGCCGGATTTCCAAAGGTTTTAGCACAAGATTTGATCAATAATCTGAAAGATCAGATTTCCCGTTTTCAGCAAACCGTTTGCCTGGAAGAGAAAGTGGAAAATGTCGTAAAAAAAGCAGACGATGTGTTTGAAATCACAACGGACAAAGGCACTCACTACTCCAAATCCGTCATCATTACTGCTGGGGTAGGAGCGTTCGAACCTCGCAGGCTGGAACACCCAGATGCCGTCAAATATGAAAAATCCAATCTGCACTATTTTGTTACCGATCTGAACTCCTTCAAGGGACAGCGTGTAGCTGTTATTGGCGGCGGTGATTCCGCTCTAGACTGGTCCCTCATGCTAGAACCTATCGCAAAGGAAGTACACCTCATCCATCGCAGAGACAAGTTCCGCGCACATGAACACAGCGTAGAAATGCTGATGTCCTCCAAAGTAAACGTCACGACACCTTACGAAATAGCAGCTTTGCACGGCGAGGAGCGCATCGGAAAACTCACGCTGGCCCATTGCACGACAAAAGAAGAAGTCGATCTGGAAGTCGACGCAGTCATTGTCAACTTCGGCTTCATCTCCTCTCTCGGTCCGATCAAGAACTGGGGGCTGGAGCTCGAAAAAGGCTCCATCGTGGTCGATACCCGCATGGAATCAAACATTCCAGGCATTTTCGCAGCAGGCGATATCGCAACCTATCCTGGTAAGGTCAAGCTGATCGCTGTCGGATTTGGTGAAGCCCCTACCGCTGTAAACAACGCGGTTTCCTACTTTAATCCAGATGCCAAATTGCAGCCTGGTCATTCTTCAAGCATGGACAACTTCAAATCGTAAAAATGTTTCGTCCCTGTTGTTGCCTCCGATGGCTGCGACAGGGATTTTTTATTCCTTTGCATAACCGCTTTTGTTGGCGTGCACAGTAGAAGCAACAACGAGGAGGCGATTACGCTTTGAATCATCTCTGCCCAGTTTGCAATGGCTTTACACCCCTCCACCAAACGTGTGCAACGTGCGGTCAAGCTCTGCAGGATGCAGGCCGTCTGTATGACTTTTATGGGAGCTACAGCCCGTACCGGGAGATCGACGATGCCAAAATGGACAATGGTTACATAGATCGTACCCGCCACCAATGCGTCCATACAGGCTGGTGTTCCTCCTGCCAAACCGAAGAGATGGTCTTTCTGGATGAATGGACTCCCGTTATGCTTGTAACCGATATGGAAAAGGACGCGTACCAGTAAGTCGGTCACGTCCTTTTTCGTTCGAAACGCTATTTTTTCTTCATGGCCAGCTTTTCCGCCATGCGAGAATTATTTGCTTGCATTTGTTCCAGCATTTGTTGGAGTGACTCCTTAATCCTGGCTGTATCACCAGATTCAATCGCAGAGTCAAAGGCTTCGTGTGTTTTTTTCATTTGCTCAATCCGAGATCTTCGGGCGTCACGCTCTTCTTTTGGCCCCATGTTTTTGTCTTTCCATTCCTTGAACTGCTTTTCCATCTGTTCGTTGGTTATTTCGCCCTTTTTGACTTGTTCATTCAGCTTGTTGATCAGTTGCTTTCGTTCTTCACGCTTCGCCTGCCACTTCGGGTCGTCACTCAGCGCTTCGAACTCGCTCATTAACCGATCGCTTTCTTTAAACGCTGCCTGCCATTTCCCCACACTATCTGGTGCATATTTTTCCGCTAGCAAGAGCATGTACATTTTTTGATGAACGCCTCTGTTTGAGCTTTGTCGCACCTTCATGTGCTTCTCCCCATGCTCATCATGGCTGTGAGTCGGCTTGCTCATCTGAGCAACTGTTGCAGATCCATCTTGCGCCAACGCAATACCTGGCATAACGAGCCCCATTACCAACGCTGTTGTCATCATTCCTTGCTTCCACATCTTCATAAGATTCACTCCTTCTGGTAGAAAACGTCTATGATTGATCCGTTAAAAAGGACGCAACTCTTCTCTATCCAGCCCCAAGAGCTTTACGAGGCCCATTTGCTCCAGATCTCTTTTCGTTTTTTCGGTGCCATACTGATAAATAAGTTGGTAGATGGCCCGCAGGTTGTCATCGTATTCGTCGTTGTCCCGATCCGGCATGTCAGACCATAGCGTATGCCCATGCATCCACATCATGAAATCACCGTGGACACAGTTATTGAACAAGTCTCGCATCATGCCCACTTGAACATCGGTCGCTTCGATCTCAAAATCGTACGTGGCGGAGCCTTTTTCGTCGCGGATTTCTGCCACGGTCGTTCCTGCTTGCAAGGTCACATAGTAGTGTTTCTTATCCAGTGTCACTCATCTCCTTTTTGGATCGCATCACCGACTTGAAAACTTTTCCTCCTTACCATGTGCAAAAATCGCGAAAACATGTATATAACGAGCAAGAAAGCCCTCCCTTCATGGGAGGACTTTTGCCTGGTAGCTTCTTACCTGTATGCTACGACCGATCTTCTTTTCGCAAATTATGTCCAGTGTTCTCTCCTGTTTTCGGGGGAGTGCTGCGTGAGCCGGCGGATGCTTCCGTTGGGCGTTTGTCTTTGTTGTTGTGCTTGGACATGTGGTTCCCTCCCTTACTCGATGAGTGGCTACCCATGTAGTATGTCCCCACCTGTGAAATGAAAAAACACCTTGACCCGCTAGACAGGCCAAAGTGCTTGTTTGTTGTTTTATGCCAATAAGAGAATCGAATTATTTCACGACTAGTTTTGCTACCATTTTGCCATGATCCGGTCCACAGATCACGTTGCAAAAGACGGTGTACTCACCAGCTGCATCGATTTTCATCGTTTTGCTGCCATCTTTTTGCAGGTCTACATCCAGCCCTTGGATCCCAATACCGTGAAAGCCTTCTGTCGACTTGAAGTTGAGCGTGAACTCTTCGCCAGCTTTTACTTCATAAGTTTCTTGATTGAATTTCCAGTTACTAGCTTCTATATTCACTTGTGTGCCAGTAGTTGCTGCAGGAGCCGCAGCTTCCTTGTCTCCACCGCATGCTGTCATCAACATTGCAGACAATGCAACTGAAGAAATCAATAGACTCCACTTTTTGTTCACTTTTGACCCCTTCTTTCTTCTTTTTCTACACTTCCATCTTACTCGATGGAATCAATCCAAAATCTGGAATCTTGTGAACGAACAGTGACGAATTGGCGAATGATTGTTGAACATGAGCGTTCATGATGGATTGATCGCATATACCGTTATCTCTGGAAAACAATTCAGCCGGATTGGCAGCCTGGAAGTACCTAGTCCGCGACTGATGCCAAATACGCCAACGAATTGATCCACTTTTTGCCCGACATGAAAATGCTTGTAGGCACCAAGAGTCCGATTGAACAAGCGAATTTGTCCCCCGTGGGTGTGTCCGGTCAAAAGAAGGTCAGCTTTCAAACCCTCGTTGTGAATCAACGAGATAATATTGGGAGAGTGGGCCAAAAATATCGTCAGATTCGCCTGCTGGATCTCTTGTCCCGGACGCTGTTCATTGCCGTAAATCGAATTATCGAAGCCGTATATCCAAATGCGACTGCCGTCTTTTTCTTTCACCGCCCCCTCGTTTTCCAGCACCGTCATCACCTGCTGCCATGCCTCTTTTTGGGAACGGTAAACAGCATCGGAGTAGACCTTTTTGTGAAATCTCCCCCCTTCTCTCTCGTAATTGCCAGGAACAAAGAAGATTCCATCCTTGCTCTTTACTTTTGCTAGCTCATTTAACACACGCGCCAACTGCCCGCTGTGCTGTGTCAAATCCCCCGTCACTATCACAATATCTGGATCATGGGCATTCACCAGTTTGTGCAGCTCTCCATTCCAAAACCGTGTTCGTCCATGAGGATCGGAAAGATGAACCAATGTAAGTGGGGGGATAGAAGGAATCGCCAGCTTCACTGTCGATATTTGGACATAAGTCGTATGGTAGGCGAGAAAGATAATTCCCAACAGGATACACAAAACAATCGTTGTCATCATTTTCGGAACATTCCTCTCTTTTCTTCGTCTTATGGTTTAGAGGAGTGGATCAGTGATGATTTTTAGAAACGTTCAAGGTATTCTTACCCTTTTCTCGCTCGTGCTTCTTTTCACCTTTTTCATCCAGCCTTTTCCTGCGTCGGCCTGTAGTTGTGTCAGACCTCCTGACCCTTTAACAGCAAAGGATCAGTCTGCTGCTGTATTTACAGGCAAGGTGCTCCAGGTACATGAGCGAACAGACTGGCTTCGTTGGCTTCCCTTTTGGGATAGACCAGAGCGGGGAGGCTTTGATGTTATTTTCGAGGTGCAATCCACGTGGAAAGGAGTAGATCAGACACAAGTTCAGATCGTCACCAGCGGTCTTGGTGGTGCATGCGGCATTCCTTTTCAACCGGGTCAAGAATATCTTGTCTATGCCTCTTATTGGGAGCTAAATGAGCTAGAAACCAACATCTGTACACGTACAGCCATCAAGTCAGATGCCGGAGAGGACCTGCAAGCGTTAGGTGCTGGTGCCATACCTATCCGTTCCGCCAATCTAGTATGGAACGATTATCTATTTACAGGGATCGTGGTCATGATCTCTGTGGGAATCTTGTTCTATTTCTTTTGGTACCAAACAAAACGGAGACGATAGATCACCTCGTCTCCGTCCTCTCTATTTTCATGGAAGATAAGCTTTTGCCCGATACTCCGAGAGATTAAAGGACTGCCAGCTACTGTCCTCATACAAAATCTCTCTTTGCTCCTGCAGCATTTCCATATACCTCTCTTCTACCTTTTTATCCTTAATATGCTCCATAACCACTGGTATGGCATCATAAGACAGCTCGCTCAAATACGCGATGTCAATGTGTCCAGTCGCGTGATAGCGCTGTACATTGTTTTTGGCAATAATGACATCCATATTGATGTAATTCAGAATGACGTAACTCACGAGTGTCACAATCGCGTAATATTTGATCAAGGAGAAACCGTCGCGCCAAATTTTCAAGAGAGCAATGATAAACAGCACAAACAGAAATATCATGAAAACGTGAGCTAACAGCCGCGTATGCGTATACCCGTAAGCATCCTCATATAGTGAGAGGCGAAAATAGGCGGACATGAGCATGAAGCCCGTGCAAATCGTCAGCATACTCAGCAGAACCTGATTGATCCGGTAGAGCATTGGTTTTGCCCGTGATGCGAAGTGCATCGTGCATAGGAGAATCAAAAAATTAATAACGGTGACCGTCACCAGCTCATTGAAGCCATTTCTAGCATACTCGGCGTACGTCAATTCATCTGGTAAAACTCGCTTCGCCCCACTGAACAAATACGATATCTGAATATATGTAAACACTATGTACACGATATTGATAATGGCAAGAATCGTCCCGAGGATAATTCCGTCCCACACGATCTTTTTGTCATCTTCGGGTACAGGCAAATCTATTACTTTTTCCCGTTTCCCGAAAAGGGAATACATGTAAGCAAACACAAGGATCGTAATAATCCCGATTAGCATCATTCGAAAGATTGCTTCAAGTGAATGGACATCAATCACCCTTCGCGGGATTTGACCCAGAAAATGTCCAAACACACTATCCGCATTCGAGAGCAAGGAGAGTACAATCACCAGAAGAGGCACCGAGATTCCGATTCCGATGAAAACCTTCTTCATTACCCCATACTTCTCCTCGTCCAACCTGTCCTTGATCCGTTCCTTTGTCAGCCTAAATGGCAGGCGCGTATACTTCGGGGTGTAAAGGAGCAATATCTCCATCATCTCTATGAAAAAGCCTGCTTCGTACCAATTCGCTTGATGACGCTTGGTGATCAAGATCGTTTGGATCACGAATAAAAACGGAATCAGTACCAGGTTGAACAGATGAAAATGCGGATTGGAAAATAGAAAAAAGGTTAGCGCAAGTAGAAAAATCGGGACCGTCCATATCCAGTCGAATACTTGCTTTCGAAAAAAGCGTAAATGAATGCGTTTCCTAGCCTGCCAAATAAAAAGACCGTACAAGCCTATTACGAACAACAGATAAGAGATGCCCAAGCCTTTCCCGTAAAACATCCAGTCGAACAGTATGCCGATCCCAAATGCCCCCAGCAAAAGCCACTGTAAGCCTTTTTGTTCCTGCGTAACATCAGCCACTCTCTTCACTCCTTACTCATGCTTTTACCCTAAAAAAGTAAGAGCAGACTCCAATAAGGAGCTGCTCTTGTAAGTACGTGCGCATTTGGATAAATGTTACAATTCCAACCAGGTGTATCTACTTTAATTTCTCGGCAATCATCAGTAAATCTTTTTTCGTCAGAGCAGGATTCAGGGCAACCACTTCGATAAGTCTATTCTTGTCCTCTTGATAAACCTGTACCTTTTTTTCTTCTTTTCCGTCCAATAACTTCCTGGCCACATACATTCCCTCGTATTTTTGCACTTTTACTTTTTCTACGATTCCATCCTCTCCTGCTTCTTCCTCGATCCATTTCATACCTTCAAGGTTCGTAATAGCAATGTAGACGTCCCCTTCCGTCTCTGCCCCTTCACTCCCTTTGTACAGCGTATAGACTCTATCAAAATTTGGCTTAGGCGATACTTTTCGCACAACGATCTGCTTCTTCTCGTTTTCTGCCTCTTTGTGCATTTCTTCGAATAACTCTGGTTGGCTATAATTAAATGGATAGTTTACATGACCATTTACAAATTTGTAGCCACCCACAAGCTCAGCTGGTACCTCATAAAAGCCCCCCACTTCTTTCTGAAGCGGTGGTGTGGATTCATGAATAACAGGAACATAGGTGAAGGAAACACGTTTCTTCGGATTGTCCGGGCCAGGCATATAGATTGCTGCGCCTTCGCCTGGCTTTAGCGAATTCCTTGCATCTTCAAAGTTTTTTATACTTTCCTGACTACTTTGCGGTTGTGGTGTAGTAGTCTGCTGCACTTTTACAACGGCTTCCCCTTTTTCATTCTTCAATTCGTATACCTTCATGGCTGCATAAGCGGATGTTCCTCCAAACACAAGAATAGCCACGACAAGTAATCCCAATCTTTTTTTCATTTGTTTTCCCTCCGACATATTTTTTCGTTCCTTGATTTTTTGAAGGACCTGATCCTTGACATCGAAATCATCGGCGGCGGCGGTTAACTGTTGTTTCCAATCATCGGGTTGCTGAGATCGAGTCATGTCTATCACCGCCTTCGCTCGCGAGCATATAAGATTTGCATTTTTTCAATGCCCGCTCATACTGTTTGCGCAGCGTGGCTGGCTTTGTATCAAACAATAAGGCCAGCTCGTCATAGCTGCGTTCTTCCACAACACGCAAGATTAGGAGATTCCGCTCCTTTACGGAGAGCTTTGATATCGCTACATGAAGAGGGTTGTTCAAATACTCCGTATCTTCTACCTTCTTTTCCCCCTCATGGCGACTGAACGTCTGAATCCCCGCTCGCAAAAAAGTGACCACGCGATTCAGCTTCGCCCTGTTTAACAGGTTCAAGCAATGATGATACGCGATCTTATACATCCATGCCGAAAAAGAAACGTTGTGCCGATAGCTGTCCAGCTGCTCGAATGCTTTCAAGAAAACCTCCTGGACAGCATCCTCCGCTTCCTGTCGGTGTCCCAGCATGTGATAGCAATACACGAACAACGGCTTTTGCATCGCATCGATGATCAAACCAAATTGGTCGATATCCCCGGCTCTGACCTCCTTTAGCGCTTGCTCCATTTCGTTATGATCCAAGCCCTCTCACCTCCGATTCGCCCATATAACAAACAAAGGCGTCATTTTGTGACATGTTGCCGCAAAAAAAATCCATACCGAAGTATGGATTCCTTGTGTTATTTCCACTGAACCTTGTAAAGCTCATTGTTCGTTTTGGCATAGAGAATGTATTGTGCTGGTACGTTTATCTCTACAATCGTATCGCTGCAAGCAGTAACCCGTTTGAATTTCTTCCCCGTAACAATCCTGCCGCTCATCTTTTCATTTTATTCCCAATTATTCCTAATTATAAGTGACGGCCTCTATTTTGTGAATTCCTTTCATTTCGCACAACAAAATACCCCCTCAACTCGTGTGCATTTATTCACACAAGTCGAAGGGGTTCCGTCTTCGTCTTCTTATTAGTCGTCACATTTCTCCGCTTTGCCTTCAGCGAGTGCCGTCTTAAACGAAGATCCACAGCCACAGGAAGCGACTGCATTTGGATTCTCGATGGAGAAGCCTCCGCCCATCATCGATTCCTTGAAATCGATCTCTGTACCTTTAATGTATGGATAGCTGTCCTTATCGACAACAATTTTCACACCGTTTTGCTCGAAGGTCTCGTCGCCTTCCTTCATCTCTTCGTCCCAGCCCATCCCGTAGGTAAAGCCGCTGCAACCACCTGTTCTGACACCTACCCGTAAAAACACATCGGGCTTACCTTCTGCTGCCAGCATTTCTTTTACTTTCAGACTGGCGCGCTCTGTCAATGTAATCATGCTTCTTTCCCTCCTTCACAGGCTCATCATTCCTGCACGTGTTACAACCAGTATATTCAGTTTACTAAGAAACGCTTCTTCCCACAAGGTTCCCCTGCACTTTACGCACTCATTCTCTCTTTCCAAATAAAAAAGAAGGGTTTCCCCTTCCTATGCAAAATGTGCATTGTTTTCCATTAGATAAAATCTATAAGCTTTCTTCCGGTTCCCTGCCTTAGACAGACTATGATCGATCTGGTTCAGTTCGTTGTGTAGTTGATCAATTTGTATACTGTATTCTAGGACATCTGGATGATCTAACCCAAACTCTAACCCCATATGTACCATACGCTGTCGAAGGAGTTCGATTTTCTCGAGCAAAACGTCCCGCATTTGAAGCTCCTCCTAATAATAGATCAGGCTTTCTTACTATATTTTACAAGAACAGCTAGAAATTCGCAAACAAAAATTCCTTTATTTCCGAAAATATACCAAAAATACGACGGTAATTATTATATTTTTACATCCGCAACTTCCTTCCTAGAGAGTTGGAGAACTTATGTTATTGTTCGTACTTACCAAGAGGTTTATAATATAGGTGCTCTTGTTGCCCGAGATTCACTCTATTCCTAAGAGCCTTTCCACTCCCATGGAACGAATATCGATTGGGTACGACTGGATTAAAGCTCTTTCATCTAAGAACCATTGACTTTGAAAGGAAGTGTTTGGAATGACGCTTGAAACGATTGCCATACAAGACAAAGCTCTCGCCGGAATCGCAGAAAAAGTCATGCATGGCGAAAGACTGACTTTGGAAGACGGTGTCACCCTTTTTAATTCCAACGATCTTTTGACGATTGGACAATTGGCTAACGTTGTTAACTATCGCAAGAATCAGGATAACGTTTACTTTTTGCAAAATCTGTACATCAACCCAACCAACGTATGTGAAGCTCATTGCAAATTCTGTGGCTTCCGCCGCGATGAAGGGGATGAGGGTGCCTACACGATGAGCACAGATGAGTTGCTTCATTATGTAGAAACACGCTTCCATCCGGGTATCCGTGAATTCCATATCGTTGGCGGACATAACCAGCACAAACCATTTGATTACTACCTCGACACCATTCGTACCTTGAGAAAAGCGTACCCAGATGTGACGATTAAATCGTATACAGGTGCAGAGATTGAGTTCTTCTCCCGCATCTCCGGTCTATCCATCCGCGAGGTTTTGCAAGAGCTGATGAAAGCTGGTCTCCAAAGCCTTACAGGTGGTGGCGCTGAAATTTTGACTGAGCGCTATCGTATGAAAATGAGCCCGGAAAAAGCAAGTACAGACATGTACCTGCAAGTACACCGCACAGCTCATGAGTTGGGCTTGAAAACACATACCACCATGTTGTACGGCTCCATCGAGACATTGGAAGAGCGCGTGATCCACATGCTCCGCCTGCGCGAGCTGCAAGATGACACAAACGGCTTCATGGTGTTCATTCCATTGGCTGTTCAACCGATTAAAGCAACAGCTGGCATCAAACGCCGCAACTCTGCGATTGATGATTTGAAAACAATGGCAATCAGCCGTCTGATGCTCGATAACTTCCAGCATATCAAAGCATACTTCATCAATATCGGTACCCAGCTCACACAGCTTTCTCTGCAAATGGGAATTTCCGATGCTCACGGAACCTTGATCGAGGAGCGCATCAGCCACTCAGCCGGTGCACTTACCCAGCAAGCTCTGACTGTAGATGAGTTGGTTTGGTTGATCAAAGGCGCAGGAAAACGCGCCCTGGAACGCGATACCTTCTACAACGTGATCAAAGAACATTAATCCATAATAAAAAGCTGATGCTCCAAATCACTTGGGCATCAGCTTTACTATTTTGATACGTGCGCGGTTGATCATGCTCCCCAATGAACATCCTAAGAGAACAATCTACAGAGGAAAGTCTGCATCCAGCAGCTCTTCTTCCTCCCGTAATTTATTCTTGATTTTCACCAGTAATTCATCCGCTGTTGGGGCTTGTACCAACGTGCCGTTTACGAGCGCGAATGGCTCCATGTAGCACTCACCGCAGTACCCCAGACAGCCGTACTCAAGTACGTCCACATCTAGATCAGGATCATTTTCCAATGCATCCACGACGGATTGCGTATAAGAGGAAACATTGCTCGCGCAAAATTCTACTAGTGGTTTCATCTACTGTCACCTACCGATTATTTCGACATCATCATGTACTTTATTGTACCGCGACTTTGATAAAAATCCAGCGGAGAAAACGGGAAAAAGATTCTGCTTGCATTTTTAGTGAAAGAGACTAAAAATAGAGTGGGTGCTGTAAAAAACGGACAGAAGAAAGGACTAGACCTTCTATGAAACGACTTGTGATCCTTGGAGGAGGATACGGGGGTCTTCGTATTATTGAGCGAGTCCTGTCCCCTGATTTACCAGATGACGTGTTTATAACCCTCGTAGACCGTATGCCGTTTCATGGCTTGAAAACAGAGTATTACGCTCTGGCGGCAGGTACTACACCGGAATCTCACCTGCGTGTTACTTTTCCAAACGATCCACGCCTGACCGTCAAATACGGTGAAATTGCTGGTGTGGAATTGGACGAGCAGGTCGTCAATTTTGCTAACGGGGACACCCTCTCCTACGATTGGCTTGTAATGGGATTGGGTTGTGAGGATCGTTACCATGATATCCCTGGTGCTGAACAATTTACTTGTTCGATTCAATCCATGGGAGCTACCCGCAACACATACATGGCAATCAATAATGTGAACCCATACGGCACGGTTAGCGTTGTGGGCGGTGGTCTTTCCGGCGTGGAAATGGCTGCTGAGCTGCGCGAGAGCCGTCCCGACCTGAATGTACGCATCATCGACCGCGGTCAAAGCATTTTGAGCCCATTCCCGAAAAAGCTTCAGGAATATGCTTCTCAATGGTTCATTGAGCACGATGTACAGCTTGTTTCCATGGCGAATGTCACTGGCATTGAACAAGGGATCGTGTTCAACCACAACCAGCCGGTTGAAAGTGATGTTATCGTATGGACAGCAGGTATTCAAGCGAACAAAATCGTGCGCTCTCTGCCGATCGAAACAGACAACATCGGACGCGCCAAACTCAATCAGTATCATCAAATCCCATCCCATACGAACGTGTATGTAGTAGGTGACTGTGCAAGTACAATCATCGCTCCGAGCGCGCAAACAGCTGAGATCCAAGGCGATCAAATTGCCTTGATGTTGAAAAAGGACATCAAAGGTGAGGAGTATCCAGCTTCATTGCCTGCTCTCAAGCATAAGGGCTTCCTCGGTTCCCTCGGCAAAAAGGAAGGCTTTGCCAGCATGGGAAAAATGTCTCTGGTCGGTCAGATGGCTCGTGTCATCAAGAGCGGTCAGCTATGGATGTACAAAAAGCATATGGGATAGCAAACAAGCCTGTTGACCGGATGGTCTAACAGGTTTTCTTTTTGTATAATCAAAGGATTAGGAGGGTGATATTTCCAGATGAATGATTATATTCAAACGATGCGCCGTCTGATCGGGCAAGAACGGCTGATAACGGTAGGCTGTGGTGCGATCATCGAGGACGAGCTGGGACGTATTTTGCTGCAAAGGCGCAAAGACCAGAACAACTGGTGTCTCCCTGGAGGTCTGATGGAAATCGGGGAAACCTTTGTAGAGACACTATTTCGTGAAGTAGAAGAAGAAACCAACCTGATCATTGAGGCGCCAGAGCTGTTTGGAATATACTCCGGCCCATCGGGTTGCAGAGAATACCCGAACGGCGACAAGGTGTTCAGCGTGCAAATCATCTTTCGAGTAACCTCGTTTCATGGGGAACTCAAACAGGAGGGCCCTGAGAGCTCTGAGCATACGTTTTTTACACGGGACAAACTCCCGCAAACACTCAATCCCGGTCAGGCAGCGTTTATATTGGATTGGGCGGAAGGGCTTACGGGACCTATCGTCAAATAATTCAAAAAAACGTAACAATGATAATCTCCAAGCGAAACCCACATAATATCGTAGACCGGAATAACCAGCTTGGAGGTTTTTTAGTGGAACCCAACACATATGAGGATATGAAAGATACGCTGGCTGACAATTACATGCCGATGACTTCCTTTCGAAGTGGCGTCGAAGAGACAGTCAGACCAGATGTAGAATGCTACACCATTCAAATTGTGAATATCGCGCTGGTCGGAGATGCAAAATCATGGGTTCTGGTAGATGCGGGGATGCCACAATCGGCGGAACAAATCATCGGGATTGCCCAGGAGCGCTTTGGTGAGGATGCCAAGCCAAGAGCCATCCTGCTCACTCACGGTCATTTCGATCATGTCGGGGCAGTCATTGAGCTCGTAAAAGCGTGGAGGGTGCCCGTCTATGCCCATTCGCTTGAAATCCCTTATTTGACAGGCCAAACATACTATCCCGAGCCAGATGGAACGGTTGAGGGTGGGCTGCTTGCGAAGATATCCCCGTTGTTTCCAAATGAACCAATCGATTTGGGCAGCCATGTTCATCCTTTGCCCGAAGACTGGAGTGTTCCCGGAATGCCTGGATGGCGCTGGATACATACACCTGGACATTCCCCCGGGCACATTTCCTTCTTTCGTGATGAAGACAGAACTCTCCTCGCAGGGGACGCTTTTGTTACGGTAAAACAGGACTCATTATATCAAGTCGTGACTCAGCAAAAGCAACTGACCGGCCCCCCTGTTTATTTGACAACTGATTGGCAGGCAGCGCGAGAATCCGTCGAAAAGCTTGCCAATCTCTCCCCTGCATATGCAATCACTGGTCACGGTCCACCTATGTATGGCGAGGAATTGGCCGATGGATTGGTCCAATTGGTTGCGGAGTTTGATCGGATAGCTGTCCCCAAGTATGGGCGATATGTGGACAATAAGATGTAGACTGGCAAAAAAGCTGACGTCGGGATGGTTGGACGTCAGCTTTTTTGAATTTGTGCTGGGTACATGTTAAATGCGCTTATAACGTGATAAGAACGACTCTACATCATTGTACATCCCGCCCTGATTGGCGTATTTCACGTAATTTTTGACTGTGCGTAGCCATTCAATGGTAGAAGGATTGGTAGATGCGATGGCTTGCTTCAAATCATTCATCTGAATTGGGCGTTCAACGCCTGTCTTCATAATTTCAGTGATCACCATCTCTGTCGCGGTCTCTACGACATTCTCAATATCTGCGCCAGAATACAGGTCTGTTTCCTTGGCCAACCAATCGTAATCAATATCAACCACCGGTCGTTCTGTCAGCTTGATTTGAAAAATCGTCTTCCTCGCTTCTTCATCTGGAGGTGAGACAAAAATCATCTTGTCGAAACGGCCCGGACGCTTAAAGGCAGGGTCTACATCCCAAGGCATATTGGTCGCACCGATGATGAGCATCTTTTCTGTGCTAGTTTCGATGCCTTCGATCTCGGTTAAGAGCGTATCAACAACTGTTCGCATTGAATTAGACGAAGCTCGGCTACGATTATAGCCGAGTGCATCCATTTCATCGAGGAACAGGACACTCGGGTTGTTCGCTCTCGCAGACGAGAAGATCTCTCGAAGGTTTTGCTCACTACCGCCGATATAAGGATCGAGAATATCCGAAATATGTATGGGAATAAAGCGGGCACGGCATTCCCCTGCTGTTGCTTTGGCAATGAACGTTTTTCCGCATCCGGGCGGCCCGTAAAGGAGGATTCCGCCCCCCACTTTTTTCTTGAAGAGTTCGAACAATTCTGGGGACACAAACGGCTTGATAATTTTCATATGAATGGCATTCTTCACCTCATGAAGTCCGCCTACATCCTCGAAGGTCACCCGTTCTTTCTCTCTCCCCCGTTTGCCAGCTTGTCCGCCGGAAATTACCTGAAAGGTCGAAGAGTCCTCTTGGGTTTCAACTTGCTGGGGGATATCCAATTCCACTTCTTGTACTGTTACTGAAGTCTGTTCAAAAGCCTCATGCTGAACTAGTTGAGGGTGACTGGGAGACGTATTTGAAGCTGCTAACTTACCCAACTCCACGATGATTTGCTGCTGGAGGGCGTGATCACAGAACCGAAGCGCTTGAGTGAATGCTTGTAACGCTTCATTATTTTGACCGATCTGCGCATATTCCAAGCCTAACAGGTACCAAGCAGATCCGTTTTCAGGATTGCTTTCCGCCATTTGTTTAACGACATCGATTTTATTCATATGAAAATTCCTCACTTTACAAACAATTTATAAACAAACCCCGAAATCCACGTGTAAACATTAAAGATAAGCAGAAAGAGCAAGATGCCCCCAAACGCTGGTGGATACAAGTAAATAGCCAGTAAAATTAGTCCCACGCTAGCTGCCCATGAACCAATAGGTCCTCCCAGCTTGTGGACAATTCGGTTCGGATAAAAAAGAAAATGGGTCTCCTTTTCAATTCCGTCTAGTAGTTCCTTTACTCGGGAATTTGTCGGGTCTAGCATAAAGGCGTGGATCAGAGCTTCCTTCGCTGTTTTGAAATCATCTCGAAAGTAAGCCTCTTCTCCAATTTTGATTACCTTGTACAAATCGTCTTCGGCTACTTGCATGTACCCTGCCAGCGCTTCGTATTTCTCTTTTTTCTTACCATCGATCATGGCCATATAAAATTGGTAATGCAGCACGGTTGGGTCCATCGGGTCTAGACGTTTCGCTTCTTCCAGCATTAGCCTAGCCCTTTTTAGATGGCCAGTCTCGTACATCAGGAACGCATACGTGGCAATGTTACTCGGTTCGAGGGGATTTAAGGACAACGCATAAAGCATCGCCTCCTCCGCTTCATACCATTTTTTTTGCTGTTTCAGAATCAATCCAAGGGTATTATAGACATATTCTGTAACGAAGCCCTCTTTGATGGCGTTTGTGCAAAGCTCATAGGCTTCTTCATAATTGTCCAGTTGGTATTCACAATATGCCATCATGTATAGCAGTCTGGGATGCGTTGCATCTTCGGCCAATACCTGCTTAAATTGTTCTCTCGCCTGTTCATAGCGCCCCATTTCATAGTAATGCTCGCCCAACTGATAGTGGGGAGAACCCTCCAAAACTTTAAGATCCATATAATAACGGCACTCCTTTTACAATGTAACCCACTTCCAGCATCCTGCCTACGAAGGAGCACCCAATAGCTGTATGGAGCATTGGCTGAATTGTACCGTGGATTCCCTCATGAACCTTATATCTTCTTTTCATTAAAAAGTAATACGCAATCCCAATCCACGTCCCTAAAAAAAATCTGAGTATCCCTAGTGGTAAGACGAAATAAAGAATAATTCCTACGATCAAAATGACGGTACGCAATAACGGATTGACACGTAACCACACTGCATTTTGCATCCCCAACACAAGTGCGGGTAAAAAACCGCCAATCATACATGCATACAGATAAGAGGTCAGATTGTACGATTTGGTTTCATAGTTCACACCGGGTTTCAGACTTGGTTGAAACAATTCTGTATTCATTCATTCACGCTCTTTCTATAACTAATCAACCAACTCAGGATGGAAATGCTCTGCCAATAATCGTGTAGCTCTAACAAGATCAATCTCGTAAATTAGCAGCTCCTCGTCTGAGCCAAGCCTATTTTCATGGAGAATCCCCTTTCTATGGAAGTTTTCTTTTTAACCTCGTGAAAAATTCACATCTATCAGCCTGTTCAGGCAGAGCAGACACCTGTGCATCCCCTAGCTCGAGAATGGTCCATGAGCCATTTTCCAGCTTGGCGATATCCATAGTAAAAAAGCGACTCTTGATTTTTTTCGCTACCTCTAAAAATGGCTGAAGGTCTGGCGGCGTATCATCATATTGTCCTTCCTCCCAGTAATTTGCCATGTACATGGGTTCGCCATCCAAAAAGAAAACGCGATATTCCTGGGATAATGGCATGTTGCTCTGCGAGTGATGGGTCAAAAACTGAAGCTTTACAAATTCTCGAAAGACAACTCCCTCATTCAACTCATCCTGTTGCAGCTCCAAAAATCGACTGGTCACCTGCTGTACCTTTTCTTTATCGGAAGCATCGGGAATATAGCACGCCTCATTCCAATCGTGTTTTCGAGATTTCACATAATCTTTGATCATGATCGGAGCCTGTCCAAATCTATTTACGATCCGATACACGTTTTGAAATGACGCGTCTATCTCTTTTTTGTGCAGCCAGACCGACAGCGGGGTGAAATCTTTGATGACCCCATAAGATTCAGGCAGGTAATGGCAATGCACGTACTTTTCGGGTGTATTGATTAACACTATATTTTTGGCTAGCAGAGCGTCATATAATTTTTGGTACAGGAACGGTTTTAGCATCCATCCCCTGTAGATAGCCAATACTTTTTCAGGAGAGGGTTGGATTTGTTTCACAGCCGCTAACGGGTTGTCCTGGTAGATCAGTTGTTCCAAGCTGATCAGATGAATATCCAAACCTAGTTGTTTTGCGCACGTATACTCATATTCGTAGGTTTCATCGACTTTGTTTTCTTGAAATGGCTGACTGCAAAATAAGACTTTCATCTGCACGATCCTCCTCTCAAAAATTGGCAGTACCATCCCATTATACAAGATAATTGTTCGAACGTAAAAAACCGTCAAGACTACTCCTGACGGTTCCCTCATTTTGCTGATTTATCGCTTTTGGACACGTAAAATAGGTACTTTTTTCGGTTCAAAGGTGTCTGCCAACACCTTCTCATGGATGACATTCAGCTTGAGCAAACTCGAAATTTTCCCGGTATCCGCCTTCGACATGAGGCGCCAAAGCGAAGGATCTGGCAAGGCGTTGTAAAGGCGCTCATCGTTGTATTCTCGCCGCTCCTGATAGGAAATCAGCAGCTTGTATTCGCCTTCCTCTGCGCTGCCTGCTTCACTGTAAGCTTCAATTAGTTTACTCCGCAGCTCGTTCAATTCTTCCTCTAGCTGCTTTTGAATTTCCTTCAATTCGTAGTAGCGAGCAATCGGTTGGTCCATCCGCTCTTCCTCCTTTGGTTACCCCTGTACCCAAAATCCATATGAGAAAAAGTCAGTTGGTAGAACCATTCTCTGACAACGAAAAACAGCCTCCTTTTTCATTTCCATCATGAAAAAGAGGCTGCGTATCAAGCTCTACAATTATTACTTTTCAATCATCGTGTTGATTGCTTCACCTGCGTGTTTTTTCAAGAAAGTAGAATACTCTACTTCCCATGGATTCCATTTTCCTTCACCTTGGTAGCCCCATACGGAGTTGATGCGGGAAACGGTATCTGTGTTGTTCATACCTACAAGTCGTTGCTCCCCTACCAGCTCAAATGTACCGTTCGCATCCATATCGACTGGTGTCAAAGAACCGAATGGGTAGGAGGATACAGAAACAGCATCTTCTGTTGGCTGTACTTTGCCTGCTTTGTCATACAGCTTGGCAGCTACGTATACATCCTGGTTGGCACTCACGTCAAGCGTCAGCGGCTTATCCAGGTGGGAGCCTTTGCCCTCTACTTTAAAGCCATCCACGAATTTCCCTTCGTAACGGATTCCTTCGTTTTCCTTTTCACCAAAAATTACGGCTGGCTTATTGTTTTCAAAGGTAGCGATTACGTGGCTGTATATACCGCCGCTTCCACCAGTCGCTGTTTTCACGAAGGCATCCGCAACATGATCACCCGTGAAGTCTACGAGAGTCAGCTCGCCTTCATAGCCGCCCAGCTCTTTCATATCGGTTTGGCTATAAGCGCCGGATTTTCCGTCCTTCACTACGATGTTCATATTGGAGGAATAGATGTCATCCGCTTTTTCTTTTTCGCCAATCAGGTATACGATGTCTTCCTTCTTATCGCCATTCACGTCAGCCGTTTTTTGATCGATCACATAGGTGTTTTTCGCGAGCTTCAATTCAGCTGCGGCAGAGAACAGCTTTCCTTTTTCAGAATCTGCGTGAGCTACTTGTGTATTCATTGCAGAAAATCCAGCTACGCCTACAACTCCTGCAAGCAGCAAATATGTAACAGGCTTCATCCATTTTTTATTCATTGTAATTGCCTCCACTAGATGTTAGGTTATTGGTTACATTTACTACTATAGGACGAAGCCTGCTCTAGTTCGTTACAAAATGTTTACGAATGATATACAAATAGTAAACAGCACGTTACTTGACATTATCTAGCACACTTTTGATAATGGCTGGCGAGTCTTGATGGGTGTTCAGATTGTAATGCTGTCTGAGTGCCTGATAGACGGCATCTACGTTTTTGCTGCTTTTATTTTTGCGATAAGCAGCTACTTGCTTGGCAAACTTCGGATGGTGGATGAAATCGCGGCTCCACTCCCATGCACGGGGCTTCATCGCATCCTTGCGTGCCAACTCCAGCATCTTGGGGAAACGCGGAACGAAATACTGAGAGATTTTCCCCCTTGCATTCTGGTATTCCTTCGTTTCATTAATAGAGGAATCTTGGTTATCCTTATAAGGTTTGCCATTCACATGGATGAACTCGTTGAGCTGAACAGGCAGCATGCCATCTAACAGCTTGACTTGGTAATACTCCCAACCCCCGGCCGTCTTTTTTCCCGGTAGAACGAGCGTGATAAAGTGAAACAGGCGATCATACGCGTATTCTTGCCCATATTCGTTCGGACCAGGGTCCATGCTAAGTGGTGACTGCGGATAAATATATCCTTCTTTATCGACTTCAAAACCAGGCAAGCCTACCTCGACAGCCCACCGAACAGCAACATTCTCCGAGTCCTTCAGGTCAATTCCCCCATGATAGGGACGGGTTGTTCCAAACATACGATAGAGTACCGTTGCGACGAATTCCTTCGTTGCTCTCTCATCATCAATTTCGTTAGGCATGACGTATCCAGCCTGGATGAGTGGCTTCAGGCGAGCATCCATATGGATTTGGGCACGTCTTTGGATTACTTGTTCGTCTTCACTTGTTAGACGCTCGAGGCTCCTGATCCGATTGTCCAGCTCATCCAGATTCACATCTGCGGGATAAGCCGGTGGAAGTGTTCCGATAAAATCGTAGACATTCCATAGAAATCCTTTTTTCGAGGTTTGAAATTTCAGGTTATAAGAGTAGTACATTTTGTTTAGTGATTGTGGATCATCACCACCATGCATATCCGAGATAAAGTCACCAGACGAGTAGGGGCGCAACTTTAATGGGCGAGGTTGTGGATTCGTAATGGAAACCATCTGTTTATTCAAAAACAAATACTTTTCCGGATTCGGCGGTAGCTTGTAGGTAATTTGATGGGTAGCTGCTTCTGCCTGCGTTTGAGGCAAGGGAGCAGTTAAAATACCCGTAAAGCAAATTGTACATGTCAGAGCACTGATCATCATTCTTTTTCCATACATACCAAAATCATCCTCTTTGTCGTAATATTAGTTATACGTGAAAATGAACGATGTCGTTTCGCACAGATAAAAAAAGCGACCAGGCTCATGCATCTGGTCGCTGTAAAAAATGATTGTCGTTGCGCTTATGCTGTTATTCGGTATCTGCTGTCGAAGCAATCGGCTGCACGCCCATGCTCTCCAGCTTTTCATAGATATCCTTTAATTTCGGATTTCCCTCACCGACAATTTCCCCGGAAATTACGACAAGCGGATACCATAAATCTTCCTCGATAATGCGATTCGCCCAGCTTTTGTCATCGTCTGTCTGCGGCTGTTGAAAGTCGCTATATACGATGCGGATGCTGTCACTTCCATACTTGCGAGAGAGTGCCGCCTCCAACCACTCGGCTGTTTCCTTTGCAGATGGCAAATTGACGCAGCTAGCGCACAATTGCTCTGTCCCAAAAACCTTGATATCGACAGTCACTATATCCGCCCTCCCCCGGGTCAGCTAGCTTAGGACAATGCTTGTTCCAGGTCCTCGATCAAGTCTTGAACATCTTCAATACCAACAGAGATGCGCACCAAGCCATCCGTAATGCCCAGCTCAGCACGGCGCTCTGCCGGGATAGAAGCATGTGTCATGCGTGCAGGTACGCTGATCAAGCTCTCCACTGCACCCAACGATTCTGCCAGCGTGTAGTATTTTACCTTTGCCAACACTTCGTCAGCACGCTCTGCGCTGCCTACGTCGAAGGAAATCATACCACCGAAGCCACGCGCTTGCTTTTGAATCAGCTCATGACCGGAATGGCTGGACAGACCAGGATAGATCACGCGTTTAATGTCACTGCGCTCAGACAGCCATTTTGCTATCGTACGTGCGTTGTGCTCATGCTCTTCCATCCGAATTCCCAGCGTCTTCATACCGCGCAGCAAGAGCCAAGAATCTTGTGGTCCAAGCACACCGCCAATTGCATTTTGCACAAAATGGAGGTCTTCGCCCACTTTCGCATCTTTTGCTACGACCAGACCTGCTACTACGTCGCTGTGTCCGCCCAAATATTTCGTTGCGCTGTGGAACACGATGTCAGCACCAAGATCCAGCGGATTTTGCCAGTATGGTGTCATGAACGTGTTGTCTACCACGAGCAGCACGCCTTTTGCTTTCGCGATGCCTGCCAACGCGCTGATGTCGCTTACTTTCAGCAGCGGGTTTGTCGGTGTTTCCATAATGATTGCTTTGGTTTCCGGGCGAATTGCCGCCTCTACTGCTGCCAGATCACTCGTATCTACATAAGTTGCTTCCAGACCCATACGGGAGAAAACACGTGTAACGACACGGTAAGTACCACCGTATACATCGTCACCTACCACGAGATGGTCGCCTTTGTTGAACATGGAAAGGATGGTAGAGAGTGCCGCCATACCAGAACCAAATGCAAAGCCGCGTGCGCCGCCTTCGATTTCTGCGATGTATGTTTCCAATGCGTGACGGGTCGGGTTCCCAGTCCGGGAGTATTCGAATCCCTTGTGAACGCCAATGGCTTCCTGTTTATAAGTACTTACCTGGTAAATCGGAACGGATACGGCTCCTGTATGTGGATCTCCATCGATTCCGCCGTGGATCAGACGAGTTTTGATACGCATCTTAAATTCCCCCCTGGTAAATTTTCTTGCTTAGATAACGTTCGCTGCCATCAGCAAACAGTGTAACGATATGAGTCCCTGGAGCTGCTTCTCTTGCTTCGCGCAGCGCCGCTGCCATGGCTGCACCTGAGGAGCTGCCTACGAGCAAGCCTTCCTTGGCAGCCAACTGCTTGACCAGATCGAATGCTTCCACATCGAGAATTGTGTGAATCGCGTTAAAGTAGCTCGTATCCATGAACGGAGGCAAAAACTCCATGCCGATCCCTTCTGTTTTATGCGGGCCGGATTCTCCCCCATTCAAGATAGAACCTTCTGGCTCGACAATGACCGTTTTTACGTTTGGGTTTTGTTCTTTCAAGTAGCGAGCAGCACCCATGAAAGTACCGCCAGAGCCCGCGCCTGCCACAAATACATGTACTTGGCCATCCATTTGACTCCAAATTTCCGGACCTGTTGTTTTGTAGTGTGCGTCTGGATTCGCCGGGTTAGCAAATTGCTGTGGTACAAAAGCGCCCGGAATGGATTCTGCGAGTTCTTTTGCCTTGGCGATTGCACCCTTAATCCCCAGCTCTGTCGGAGTATTGACGACTTCTGCTCCGAGGGCACGCATCAGCTCTTGCTTTTCCTCGGAAAACTTCGCTGGTACGCAGAAAATGACTTTATAACCGGTTCCTACAGCGGCCAGTGCTACACCAATTCCTGTATTTCCTGCTGTCGGTTCGATAATGGTACCACCTGGGGCCAACTGGCCGTTCTCTTCTGCCGCACGAATCAGCTCCATACCCAGTCTGTCTTTTACGCTGCCACCCGGGTTAAAATATTCCAGTTTGGCGAACAAGCGGACACCCTCGGGGAGCTCAAATTGTGTAATTTCGACGATCGGCGTATTACCAATCAGTTCCTTTACATTGCGAAATACGTTCACGAAGATCTGACCCCTTATATTGAAGTACTTGCTTTCCTTTTCATTATAACATGCGAAGATTACAAAAAGTCCATGCTACTAAACTTCGGTGTGTCAGCTGAACTTCAAAGTGTCAACAGGGCATGTAAGCCATGGATTTCTCACCATGGTATGATTATAATAAAGGAGAGGTTGGAAAGGAGTGAATGTATAACATGGATATCATGGATCAAGTACAAGAAGTTCTCGATAAACTGCGCCCTTACCTGCAACGTGACGGCGGAGACGTACAACTCGTTGATGTAGAAGATGGCATCGTGAAGCTGCGCCTGATGGGTGCTTGCGGTAGCTGCCCTTCCTCTACCATCACCCTAAAAGCAGGAATCGAGCGTGCACTGGTGGAAGAAATCCCAGGCATCAAAGAAGTTCAACAAGTATTCTAATCCACACATCGACATGAAAGCAGCTACAGCAACCGCGTAGCTGCTTTTTTCATTTCCCCTTTCCCCTTCCTTTTTCAAAAAAGGCAATGACACGCTTCCCGTACTCCTCGGGAACTAACGAATAGCTGCGTACGTGCCCCGCTCGCGGTACGATCCAAATCTCGGAACCTTCGTCTTGGGTCAGCTCAAATAGTCGTTCGCTGTTTACCATGGGGATTGTCGTATCGCCTGTCCCGTGGATAAAAAGAATCGGTTTATTCGCTTGCTGGACTGCCTGATACGGATTGACCTCTCGCGGGTTGGCCCCTAGGAAAACAGGACACAAGGTAAGAATGAGCCAGTTAAATGGAAATCGGGGCAGGCCCGTCCACTGCGGCAAGTTCTCAGTCAGGTATTCACGCAAGGAATAGAACGGTGAATCTGCCACAATCGCTGTGATGCGTTCATCCACTCCGCCAACCATCAAAGAGGTTGCCGCCCCCATGGAAAAACCGACGAGACCAAATCTGTGCTCTGGCTTCCTCGCTGCTGCAAAATCGATGGCCCCAAGGAGATCTTGCTGTTCGCGAAGACCAATCGTAGTTAGTGCTTTGCTTGACTCTCCCGCATTGCGAAAGTCAAACATCAACACATCAAATCCAGCCTCGACAAGTCTTGCAGCCAATGACAAGGCAGGCAGATGTGGCTCTAATCTATTTTGACTATACCCGTGAGCAAAGATCAGGGTACTTCCATTCGGAACTCGCCCATTTTTTTCTGCCGACAAGTACCATCCAGCCAACGAAATCGTCGTTTCCCTGCTCGAAAAAACAACGGGCTCCACCTGTTCGATTCCAAAATCTCGGGGTTCCATGTGAATCGGTTTTCGTACAGGATGCGTCAAGCGCCAGGTTACGTGAAACGAAACGGCTACTGCTGCAATCAAGAGAAGCACGAAGAGTCCTGAAATCAAAACAAAGAACATGTTCATACGGCAGTCAGTGGTCCCCTTCCACTTAGCACCGCTACGATGTTAGCAGCAGCCAGCCTCGCCATCTCCGCCCTCGTTTGCACAGTTGCACTACCAATATGCGGCAATGCGACTACATTCGGCAGTTGCAAGAGCGGGTTATCCATCGGGACAGGCTCGACCGCAAAAACATCCAGGCCTGCCGCCCAAATTTTTTTATCTACCAGCGCCTGATACAGTGCGGACTCATCGACTGTCCCACCACGAGAAACATTGATAAACACAGCAGTTTCTTTCATGAGCGAAAACTGCTTTTCCCCCATCAACATGCGTGTGTCCTCTGTCAGCGGTGTAAGCAGCACGACGTAATCGGACTCTTGCAGAAGCTCTGCCATGTCTGCATACCGCGCTCCTGTCTCTTGCTCAGCCTCTGGTTTGCGATTCCGGTTGTGATACAAGATTCGCATGCCAAAGCCTTTGGCGCGTCTCGCCACGGCTTCCCCAATTCGCCCCATCCCAATGATCCCCAGAGTTGAACCATATACATTTTGTCCAGACATGAGGGTCGGACTCCACGATGTCCATTCCCCCTGCAATAAAAATCGGTTGGCTTCCGTCAATCGGCGGCCTGTCGCCATCAATAAAGCGAAAGCTAAATCGGCAGTAGACTCTGTCAGCACATCGGGCGTGTTGGTTACGATGACCTCGTGTCGTCTGCACGCTTCCAAATCAATATTGTCGTAACCGACCGCCATGTTCGCCACAATTCGGAGTCGTTTTGTACTCGACAAAAATTCTTCGTCCACTCGTTCTGTCAGCATGGTCAAGACGGCATCTACATGTTTAATCTTTTCCAGCAACAGTTCACGCGGGATCGGCGCATTTTTTGTCCATTGCTCGACCTCGGCTACTTTTTCAAGCATCGCGATTACTTCAGGATTGAGTTTCCTCGTAACGAAAACTTGTTGCTTGATCATCTTTTTTCCTCCACAACCAATCAATTTGTGGAATGGATACGTCATAACGCTCAGCAATGAATAGCGGGTACTTTCGAAGTCCGTCTTCCATTTTGGTTAGCTCGTCTTCCAACTGCGTTTGCCATGCTTGGATGTTGACTTCCTGGCGCTCTTCTACCGGCAACTCCATATAAGTCTCCACGAGCTTCAAAAACCTGCCTGGGTAGAGCATGAGCGAATAAATCACGGCATATTCAGCTGGCAGCAAAGCAGAGACGCTGTTGTAGCCGTCGAGAAAGCTGGACACAGCCTCTTCATTCCAGCCGTTTCGCTTTGTCTCGGCTTTGATCCACTGCCCCACATCGCGAGTACGCATATCAAGAACCCAGTTCCATTCACCTGCCATTAGACGTACATCCTTCTCTTTCCATAGCATATACCCTTGATCAAAATTTTGGTAGGCTACTTTCCCGAGACTAGCTGTTTCCTTCACGACTTTATCGTATCCAGCATCCACCAAATATTGAACGGACAATTCCCCGAGCTGAGTAATGTACGTGAAGCAGGTCAACAAATATTCATCCATTGGCGCGAGCTCGACATGATCCTCATCCATCTCATCTCGGTACTCATAAAAATTCCGCAGCTTTTTGTGCCACGTGCTCGGCCAGTTGCCAAGTGAACTGTAGGGGATAAACATCTTGTCAGATGAAAAATCACTCGTGGCCAGATGGAACTTTGCGAGCGACTGCCCACCGGCATAATAGGGATTTTCAGGAACCGCCTCTCGCACGCCTCTGTATAAATAGTAAAGCTGCTCATCATCAACGATGTGAGCCTGCCCGCTTGTTGTGTTCACCAGCTTTAACAAGCGAATGTTTTGCTGTTGACTCAAATGCTGTTTTACTTTCTCAATAAACTTGCTTTTGTATTTATATCCGGCTGGCGCCTCGAACATGTAGTAAAGGCCTCGATCCGTTTCCAGTACCTTGCTTGCCCCCGTCGTACGATATCCCTGGAGTTCAAAACCGTACTTCTCCTGAAGAAGCTCTTTTTCTTCCATACAGTTGTTCACCCTCCTTGCATACTGCTCTTCTGGCATTGTATGTCGGTAGATCGGGATAGGTGCCTATCTGTATGCAGATACTAGATACATTCATGCCGATAAGGAGGAGCGACAAGCATGAGTGAGCATCCACTAAATAGTGAGAGTTGTCTAGATTTCGTTATTGAGCTGTTGGAAAAACGAGGAGTCAGCATGAACGACATTGCTGAAATTGTCATGTTCCTGCAGTCAAAATATATCCCGGACATCACCTTGGACTTGTGTCTCGACAGCGTGGCCTCCGTCTTGAAAAAACGCGAGGTCCAAAACGCGTTGCTGACTGGGATTCAGCTCGACATCCTCGCAGAACAAAAGCAGCTGCTGCCCCCACTCCAGGCGATTATTGAAACAGACGAGCCGCTATACGGCATAGACGAGGTACTCGCCCTTGCCATCGTCAACCTGTATGGAAGCATCGGATTTACCAACTTCGGTTATGTAGACAAGCTGAAGCACGGCAAACTCGCCGATCTCAACGACAAGCGTAATGGTGTTCATACTTTTTTGGACGATCTTGTTGGTGCGGTCGCAGCAGCCGCCTCCAGCCGCATTGCCCACCGCCAGAAGCAGCAGGAAGAATGCGTTGAATCATAGTGAGATTCGCTGCTGCCATTCCGGCAAATCTTCCGCAATATGGGTAGGAGCAGCATGATGCTGGTCTGCTTCTTCGCGCGTGGAATAGCCTGTCAAAACTAGCAAGCTGTCCAAGCCACTGTTGGCACCTGCCTCAATGTCCGTATATAAATTGTCCCCGACGATCAGCGTGTCAGCCGCAGCAGTACCAAGCTGATTCAGAGCGTAACGGACGATAATGGACTCTGGTTTGCCAATCACGATTGGTTTGGTCGCGGAGGCAACAGAGACGGCTGCCACCAGTGAACCATTGCCAGGGAACAAACCGGCATCCGTCGGCAGGGCTGCATCTGCATTTGTAGCGATAAAAGTTGCTCCTTCACGGATAGCGCGTGCAGCGATCGCCAGCTTTTCATACGTGAAAGCACGATCAATCCCGACAATGACATAAGCCGGATCTTCTTCTGTAATCACATAGCCTGCATCCTTCAGCTGATCATGCAGGCCCGCCTCTCCAATCACGTAGACGCGCGTACCCGCTGGTGCCTGCTCTCGTAAATAGGTAGTGGTCGCCATGCTCGTGGTATATACGTCCCGAGCCTGTGCTTCTATGCCCATTGCTACCAGCCGTTCTGCGACGTGCTGTGCAGAGGCTGAAGAATTGTTGGTCAGGAACAAATACGGAATCTGATGAGTTTTCAAGTGGGTGATGAATGCTGCTGCTCCCGGAATCGCTTCTTTTCCTCGATATATCGTCCCATCCAGATCAAGCAAATAGCCTTTATATTGTTTCACGTTGTTCCATCTCCCATCTGTTGTCGTAAGCCGATTGAACAAGCTTTCTCCTCTTAGTGTAATCCTTCGTCCTTCCTATCGCAAAAAAGCAGGAAACGGCCTTCCACCGCTTCCTGCTTTTTGTCTAGTCGGCTCTTCCTCTCATCGCCACAATTCTGTCCAGCCATGCTTTTGTTTGTTCGGGGGACAATACTTCCAGCAGCTCAGTCTTAGGTGATAGTGCGCTGTGAACGGGTATGCAAAAGGATAAATCCCAGGAGCGACTCGCAAAAATTTTCTCCCCTAACAAGATCATTACTTTTCCATCTATTCTTGGAATATGCGTGGGCATCATTTCTCCAAACACCCAGCCCTCTAGCTGATTTTGCTTAAGCTCGCTGCTATTTTCGTCCAGACCATACATATTGAAGAAACCGAATAAAGCCTCATCCGAAGCACCACTTGTCTCGGGGTATTCAATCCCAGACGCTGCTTTGATGGCGACTTCGTTACGCTGCATGGAGGCAAAGGGTTCCATGCTATGGAAGGATCGCAGCATCACATCCTGGAGCAACGTAAATAAATGGAAATTGTTTTGCACGGTCTCCAGGCGCACTCTTACACCAGTCAAGGTTTCCGGGTGCAAGGCGACAACCTCCAGATCATCCACACTGTTTAAAACATCATGTACATATTCCAAGTTGTCGACGTGCTCATAGAGCGATTCGATCAAACGGACGAGCCCTTCCTTTTGTCGCATCTGATTTCGTGCTTGCTTGTTTCGGCAAATCATGGTCATCGTCGCCAAAATCACAAAGTCAGACGTCACTCGCGCTTTGACCGTATCTGGACTTGATAAAAAATGCTCTTCCATTGAGAGCTCTTCATTCTCCAAATACGCTTCTATCAAAATAAGATGCCGCTCCAGCTGCCGGACAACGGAATCGACAATCAGGCTCGGGGCGCCGCCGTTTTCGACCAGCGTTCCGCTCATAATGCAGGCCATCCCTTTTTTATACGTATCAGCTTCGCTGTCAAGAAATGCAGTGAGCTGACCTAGAATTTCGTTGATCGACTCAGGATTCGAGACAGCGTGTTGAAACATCGCTTTTATAGACGGGTCCTGAAAGGCACGGGAATCTTTATGTATATCCTCTAGCCGATGTACATCTCGCTCCAAAAAAGATAAGAGCGGTTGCAATACCTCTACCATCATCCATTTCACTCTCCATGAAGCAGTCTAGTTCACTATTAGAACGATAAGGAAATCGTATCAGGGGAATCCTGTAAATAAAAGAAAAAAATCCACCCGACTTTGAGTGGACCTTCGTTATGACGATTTTATTTCGCTTCCTTGATGTGAAACACGCATTTGTCTCCACCTTTTGCCATGCACGTGGTTTGCTCGACATTGGCATTCAAGACCCGACGGAACAAGGAAAGCTCACAGCTACACGCTTGGTTGAATTCACGAGCTACTTGCGAGATTGGGCAATTGAACTCCTGAATCCGATAGCCGTCTCCATTTTCGTCCTTTTCCCATTCCACCATGTAGCCTTTATCGTTTTGCAGCTCGGCCAGCTTGGCTACACGATTTTCCAAGTCACCTTGCATGTAGGAGCGATAAGTCTCCTCCAAGCGATTCTCGCGGCGTCTAAATAGCATTTCTATTTTGGACAAACCGTCGATTTCCTTTATGTCTTGTAAAAAATCTAATGTCAAATGAGAATAATTGCGCGGGAACAGTTCGTCTGCTTCCTGCGACAATGAATAAACATTCGTTGGGCGTCCCATCGCTTGGCGAACAAGCGTAGACTTGATCAAATTATCTCTCTCCAGGGTGTTCAAATGACGTCGTACCGCCATTTCAGTAATCCCTAGCTCGACGGCCATGTCGCTGACAGGGAGTGAACCTTTGACCTTGAGCATGTGCAGGATTTGATCACGAGTGGACGTTCCTTCGTTTGTCATACGTATCACCGTCCTTTCTCCCTATTGTAGTGGATGAAGACGTTTTAGTAAACAAACGAAAGTCTTTTGTATAAAATATCCGCTACGTTAGTGATGGATTGAAAACACTTTTTTAAAACAGTTCTTTTTTCAAGAAGGCTCTTACCTGTGGCTCAAACTGACGAATCGTACTGGTCGCTTCTTCTACCAGACTGTACATCTCATTGACTGGCACACTTGTATAATCATTGACCAGATGCTTGCGGAAATCAGTTACACGTGTCAGGATCAAAGCCTGTTCATCTGTGATGACTCGCTCATCCCGCAAAATTTCCACGATGTCGCTGTAGCTTCCTGGATCTCGCATAATAAATCCGTCGATCAGCGCGTTTCCGACATCCACTATTCCTTCGATAGACAAGTGCAGGGCTCGCTCCATCGCTGCAACAGCTACTTCATCTGCCAAAACCGCTTTGGCTCCTCGTTCGCTGAGCTTGTCCAGCAGATCAAGCATGCGAGACATATGTTCCAATACTTGGTCGATTCGTTTTGTATTCACGTCGTACATATATTTCTCCTTACTTTCGCTTTTTTGATTTGCGTTTTGAGTAGTAAACGGTAAACACAAATGTTAGCACCAGGACGAGAAGCACCAATTCCCCTTCCTGCAAATAGGAATTGCTCACCGGGTTTCACCTCTTTTCATCCATCAGTATACCAAATTTGTACGGCCTGTCACGAATCACGTTCGTCTTTTGATCACGTAGTTTTACCGGGGGATTATTCGACATCGAAAGTGGCGTTCACCTTTCAAAGTCCGGTGCTCATGTAGATCCCCTACACTCCACTTCTCCTTTTCAGGTTCTCGCCACTTTCTCGGTGCTGAAAAGACGAATCAGTGATAACTTTATGTTACAATGATGGGGTGAATTTTTGTCGGCAAGCATAAGGGGAGGAACACACTGTGGAACGCGAATTGGCACTGGAAATTGTGCGGGTAACGGAAATGGCTGCACTCGCCTCTTCTCACTGGATGGGACGCGGGAAAAAGAATGAAGCAGATGGAGCAGCGACCAGCGCCATGCGCGCCATGTTTGATACGATCAACATGAGGGGTACCGTCGTCATTGGAGAAGGTGAACTGGATGAGGCCCCCATGCTCTATATCGGTGAAAAGCTCGGTAACCCTGAAGCTGGCGGGCCTGAGGTAGATGTGGCGGTTGATCCGCTTGAAGGAACGACGATTGTCGCCAAGGGACACAATAATGCCATGTCTGTTATCGCCATCGGGGACCGTGGAACACTGCTGCATGCACCAGACATGTACATGATGAAAATGGCCGTCGGCAAACGTGCTGCCGGACAAATCAACCTTTATGATCCCGTGGATAAAATGATAGAGGTTGTAGCAAAAGCAAACAACAAGCGCGTGCAAGATGTAACGGTCATTATTCAGGAACGCGACCGCCACCAGGCGATTATTGACGCCATTCGTGAAAAGGGTGCGCGAGTGAAGCTTTTTGGAGATGGTGATGTAGGTGCCGCGATTGCTGCTTGTCTGCCGCATACAGGGATTGACCTGTTCTTGGGAATCGGTGGTGCGCCAGAGGGCGTGATCAGTGCCGCAGCCATCAAGTGTCTGGGTGGCGACATGCAAGCCCAGCTCAAGCCGCAGAACGATATCGAGCGCGAGCGCTGCATCAGAATGGGGCTCGTCAATCCGGAGCAGCTCTTGACGCTGAACGATCTGGTCAAAGGGGACGACGCCATTTTCGCTGCAACAGGCGTCTCTGATGGAGAGCTGTTGCAAGGCGTGCGCTATCTCGGTGATGATATGGTGGAAACTCATTCGATCGTCATGCGTGCCCAAACCAAAACCATTCGCTTTGTCCGCGCTGTACACAATACCGAACACAAACCAAATCTTTTATGGAAGTAGAGGGACACCCATATGGCAAATGATTTGTTCTACTTGTACGACGAAGCGGAGGATACTCGAACGCGCTTTGTCAGCTTCACGGGGGAAGCTACGCGATTTGACCTCGCGATTACGACCACCAGCCGTTTTTATGGGAAGGCAATTGTCATCAACATTCAAAATGGACGTTCTGCTATTATTGGACATGATGATCTGGAAGAAGAAGGCTATCTGGAATTCGCGTTCAACTTGAACGAGAGTGAAGCAGAAGAATTGAAAGCATTTTTGGAAGCAGCTATTTAATTTACCAAAGGAAGACCGATTACGGGCTCTTCCTTTTTTTATTTGTAGTCCCCGCCCAATTCCTGCTGGACAATGCTCCTTACAGGCGTATGCCTCGTATACTGCTACTGCACAGATGCACAGACAGATAACGAGAGGAGTGCGAATCGCATCATGCAATCTTATCCATTCGACCAAAGCTCATACGATCAAAGTTCATACGACCAAAGTTCATACGACCAAAATCAATATCATCAAACTCAATATGATCAAAACGAATACAATCAAAACCACTTCGTTCCCGCTCAATATGACCAACCACCTTATTACCAAGCAGACCAGGATTATCGATACATTCCAGAAGATCAGGCTCATCCCGTCTTTTTCCGTAGAAGACGAGGTCCTGAGGTCGTTGTCGTCCCGCAGCCATATCCTTGGTGGGGATGCAATACATGCTGGCCTGGCTACTGGCCTACATGGGGCTGGCCAGGTTGGGGACCCGGTGGTTTTGGTGGTCCTGGTGGTCCTGGTGGTTTTGGTGGCCCCGGTGGTTTTGGTGGTCCCGGTGGTTTTGGTGGTCCTGGTGGTCCTGGTGGTTTTGGTGGCCCCGGTGGTTTTGGTGGTCCCGGTGGTTTTGGTGGTCCCGGTGGTTTTGGTGGTCCCGGTGGTTTTGGTGGACTCGGTGGACTCGGTGGTCCCGGCGGTTTTTAGATCGAAAAACGAAAAGAGCCCTGACATACAGGGCTCTTTTTACGCTTCTCTTCTTCCATTACGTTTTTAGGAATCACGCTTTGGTGTATTTGGTCCTGTTGGGACTTTATCGCGTTCGCGATTGGGTTTCATTTGATTGGGACGGCGCTCTCGTGAGTTGGCATCCTTGCCGTTTTTATCGGGTCGATCCTTTTGAAACTTTGGCTTCTCCCCGCGTTCGTTTCTCCCTGCTCCATTACGATCCGCGCCAGCATTGTTCTGGCGATCCTGTTTATTTTGACGCGGGTGGTAGCGTCTGCGTTCTTTTCGTTCTACAAAAGGCGAAGAGCCACCCTCTTCACGAGGAATGTCCTGGCGAATATCAATGATGACATCAAAGCCAGCTTCGTCTTGCTCGCTTTGGTCGTTACTGTTGCCAACGCTTGCTTTTACCTTGCGCAAAACGAAGTACGGACAACCAAAATTGCAGAACTCATGCAGGTACTCATCCAAAGCGGCGATCCGCTGCTCGAACGGTACTTTGCGATTAGCGTCAGTATAAAACCCACGAAGACGAAGCTGACCATAGCCCCAGTCCCCTACAATATAATCGTACTTGTCGAGGATGTCGCTATAGCGCTCCTTGAACGCCTCAAGGTTCCAGCCGTCTCGATTTACTTCCATGACTTCATAAGTACCGGCTTGCGTGCGAATCAAACTCGCTTCCTCCTTACGCATGTATACTATGTCCATCTTATCATATTTCGCGCAACATGAGCTAAATTTCCCACGATAACTGATCTGTGCCTTTGGACATTCTATCGTGTAGGGGGTGTTACCATTGAAAAAGACATGGTTGTATCCTGCAATTGCAGGTATTGCGCTCTTAGCTACTGGTTGTTACAACAATGCTGCGCCTAACTACACGCATCCGAACAAGACGATGTCGTACCAGTCTGCTCCGCACGTTCGAAACTTTGATGGAATGCACGTCCGTAACTACGATGGCATGCGCTCGACGAACATCGACGGGTACCACCATACTCGCAACTACACTGGTGCTGGCACCACTAGTTTTGACGGGCTTCACGTCCGCAACTACGACGGCACTCGTGATGGACTTCACGTCCGCAATGGCATGGGACTAACCAATAATGCCGGGAATAACTATGGTGCATATCCAAATGGTACTTACCCACATGTAAACAACTACAACGCCTACACAAGTGGAATGAGACCGTACAATGCCTTTACGGATCATAAAGCTGGTATGGGCACAGCGGGTGTTTACAATGCACCAACAGGTACAGGTACACACCATTCCATTTATCAGCAGCATGGTGTAAACCGCGGTGGAGCAGGTGTCATGCAAACTGGAATGCCACGCATGGGCTATGCGCAGACTGACCGTCAGCATATGAGAACTGCCAGTGTCACCAACGTTTATGTAGACCGTGAAGCATTGGCAAAAGCTGTTGGAAATGTCACTGCCAGCTGCCCTGGTGTACAGCGTTCTACCGTCTTGGTAACGGACAAAGAAGTTTTTGTAGGCGTGCATACACAAGGAGCAGATGCGCACACAGCGAAAAAACAGGCAAGAATGAACGCTGAATCGGTTTCACCACGCTATTACAAAGTGTATGTCACCGATAATCCGAATGACATCCAAGAAATCGCTCGTGTAGCAAGTCGCTCCAGCAATGTGAGTACAGCGCGTACAGAAGATGCGAAAAGCATTGACACGCTCGTCAAGCGTATGGGTGGAACATCCCATAACGTGAAGACAACAACCAGCCGCTAAAAGCCCTCTCCCCCATATAGTGAAAACCCCCTCAATATTCCGCTCGTATCGGGCGGTTGAGGGGGTTACTTATTATTGTGCTTTCGGCATGGATTCTTTCGCAATCGTTTCCTTCGCGGCACTCGCCTGCTCGTGAGCGTGATACGAGCTGCGCACTAATGGCCCTGACTCCACGTGACTAAAGCCACGCTTCATGCCTTCATCCTTCAAACGAGCGAATTCATCTGGATGGTAGAACTTTTCTACCTTCAAATGCTTTTTGGTCGGTTGCAAATACTGACCAATCGTCATGATGTTGACGTCGACAGAACGCAGGTCATCCATCGTTTCGATGATTTCCTCCATCGTCTCGCCTACACCAATCATCAGACTAGACTTCGTCGGAATGCTCGGCTGGAATTCCTTCGCCTTTTTCAACAGTTCCAGCGTCCGATCGTATTTGGCTCTTGCCCGTACGCGATCTGACATCCGGCGAACCGCCTCAATGTTGTGGTTTAGTACGTCAGGCTTTGCGTCCATGACTACTTTTAACGCATCCCAGTTCCCCATAAAATCGGGAATCAATACTTCTACGGAGGCAAACGGCAGTCGACGACGAATCGCACGAATCGTATCGGCAAAAATCTGTGCGCCTCCATCTGCCAAATCATCACGAGCAACGGAAGTAACAACGACATGCTTCAAACGCATTTGTTCTGCTGCTTCTGCTACACGTTCTGGTTCGGCCGTATCCAGCTCCGTCGGCAGTCCCGTTTTTACTGCACAAAACCGACAAGCACGGGTACATATATCACCCAAAATCATGAACGTTGCTGTACCGCTTGCCCAGCATTCATGAATGTTGGGGCATTTTGCTTCTTCACAAACGGTATGTAGCGTCTTCGTGCGCATGGTTTGCTTAAGCTCTTTAAAGCTGGCTAGTTCTGATCCTGAAACAAGGTTGATCTTGAGCCACTCCGGCTTGCGTTGCGTCATAGGGCTCACTCCTCATGTGACATCATGATACAAGACAATAACAATTTCCATTATAGAGGCTGGATTTCGGAGGGGCAACCTCTTTCCTCCCCGGAAACAATTACCCGATTCGATGCACGGCATGGCGGTTCCCTTGACGAAGCAATGGCTCCAGGATACGTAGCTCTCGCTCATGACAGGTGAAAAGAAACACTTGATGTTCTTGTGCCAGCATCGCGACATAGTCAAGCGTTCGACGCAGGCGCTCTTCATCATAATGGACAAAATGATCATCGAAAAAGAGCGGCAATGGCTCCAACTGCTTGGCATGATGCACCAATGCCAAACGCTGGACAAGGTATAGCTGATCGATAGTCCCCGTGGAACATTGGTTTTGTTCGAGCACCATTTGTTTGGTTGGCGCAAGCAAACGGATGGCAAACCCGTCACGAGGATCGAGCCTGACATCGCGATACGCTCCCCCCGTAATATGCTCAATGATCTCCGAAGCCTGCTGATTTACAGCGGGTGTACTATCCCGCCGCCATTCCCCTATTGCCTCCTGCAGCATTTCCCGAGCTAGCTGAAGGGCATCTCGCTTATTTTGCAGCTGACGAAGTTCTGCCTGCGCTTCCTCCAGCTCATCAGTCGCGCGAGCTAATGACAAGCTCTCGTGAACCGCCATCTCCCCATTTCCTCTGGCCATTTGTTCCCGCAGCTCTTGCAGTCTCTCCTCAATCTCCACCATCTCGATACGAAATTTGCCTTGCTCGGTCTCAAACGCGTTTTTCTCCTGATCCAGCAAGGTCCGAAGTGCCTCACCCCAGCTGGCCGACAGATCAGCCTCCTGCTTGGTTTTCGCCATTTCGGATAGAAGATGCGCAGATTGTTGCTTGCTTGTACTTTTCAGTAGCTCTTCCCGTCTTTCCAAAAATATATCCCAATTACTCGCCCCCCATCTCTGAACGATTGTGGCGATTTCAGCATCGAGTAAAGCAATCTCTTCTTGTAGCCTTTGACTTTCCTGTACCGCATCATGATCTACTGTCTGTTTAGCTCCGCCCGTACTTCCACCGACTCGCAACAAGAAAACCCCAAAGCCGAACAGCAACAAAGCCGCAGTCACAGAAATTCCTCCCAGAACGGGATGTCCACTCATGAAGCCGATTACCCCAAGAACGGAGAATATCCCTGCGCCGCCCCACATGAGTGCAGCTCCCCGCCTCCTTTTTGCCAAATTGCCTTGGCGGGTGCTTCGTGATGCTGTACTTCGCGGACTTGTAGAAAGGGCCGATACAGCCAGTGACGCCAACCGAATATGCAATGCTTCTCGCTGTTTGAGCAATTGTGCGCCTTTTTCATAATCTTGCTGTACGGGGATGAGCTGATCATCACTCTGTTGTACGGCTTCCCTCGGCATAGTTACCTGAGCAAAACCACGTCTTGCCTCTTCGTGAATAGCCAGCTCGGCCTCAGAGAGAGCTGTTTGTTCCCACCACGCCCAGTCTTGCTGACTGACAGGAGCATGGCTTCGTTGCCAGCGTTCCTGCAACACTTTTGCTTGTCCAATTGAACGCTCCAGATGCTGCTGCAATCGGCTTCGCCGCAGCTCTAATTGCTGACATTCTTCTTTCGCTTCCGCTATTTGCAGCGTCAGTTGACTGATTGTACGCCAAGCTGCCTTTGCGTTTTCTTTCTCCAGCTCTTTTTGTGCCACCTTCGTAGCTGCTTTTCCCAAAAGTGTATTTTCGGCCCGTTCTTTTTTACCGATGAGGGCAACCTCTCGATCCAGCTCCGCCAAAATTTGTTGGACAGCCGGATTGGCTTCTTCCGCAGTCGTAAAAGTCGGAATCAAATGCTCAGCCGCCTGAAGTGGTTCCCTCCTGATCCACGTCAAATCCGTAAATAGACTACGTGTAAGACCCGTATGCTTTTCGATAAAATTCCGTTCCTTGCGTCTGTCTTCCAAGTAAAGATCAGTCAGCTCCGTCCATTCGGGGTCCAAAAAGAGGCGCGCCTCCTCCCGTTCCTTCGTCAACTGACGGTGCAGGCGATAGGTTTTTCCCGCTAATCTGTACGTAATGATCGTTTCATACGAGCCACTCTGCCACGGACGATATTTTTCATATTCAGGCAAGTATCGCGTCGATTTGACGTAATCGCGCTTCATTCCATACAAGGCCGCGAAAATACCTTGTAGGATCGTTGATTTTCCTGACTCATTGGGGGCATAAAACAGATTGATGCCTGGAGCAAAACGGAAGGTAGCATCCTGCCATTTTCCGAAGCCCCCCAGCACTAGCTCCTCTATTTTCATCGAATGGTCCCTCCAATCCGCGCCAAAGCCTCTTGCTTGGCTAACCTGACGATTTCTCGTTCGTCCTCATTTTGCGCACGGGACTCAACCTCTGCCAGCTTGGAAAGCCATCTCCCCCAGACGCCACCCTCTGCGATCAGCTTGTCCTCATCCACATCAGGCCAGGTCCGGTCTGTCAGCTGCAGCAAAAAAAAACGGGAAAATCGCTGCTGAAGGACGGAAAATGGAGGCTGAAAATGGGCAGCGCGCTCCCCTGTCAGCGTGATGTACATCATATCTGAATCCTTTTCCTCTATGAGTTGCTGCTCCATCCGATCAATGAGCTGCTCATTCGTTTCGACTCCATTCCCTTCGATTGTAAGCTTGCGAATTTTGCGTGACTGGACAGGAATCGCCGTGAGCTGCAATCTGCCATCATGATCCAGCTCTCCATACAAAACATTTCGTTCTCCCGCTTCCTTACTTGTCAATCCTTCTGGAGAGCCTGGGTAAGCTGCAAAGGGTTGTTTTTTGACAGGATGCATGAATTGCTCCGGCTTGTGAATGTGTCCCATCGCTACATAGTCCATGCCCGTTTGTACGAGCTGCTGCAAGGTGACAGGCGCGTACGGATGATGCTCTTCGTCTCCTGAATTGGAAAGCACACTAGCATGCAAAACCATCAGATGATGGGCATACCCTTCCATTTTGCCTGGAAATGTATCGAGCGGCGACTCGTACACATGTGGCTGCCCGAAGCCCCAGCCGTAGATCACGCATGACTTTTCGGGAAATTCATACACGCCCCACTCGGGTGTAAACCAGTAGACGTTCCCCGACCATTCCAATGTTTGATAAAACGAATCCGCTCGCCACGGATCGTGATTGCCAGGTGCGATCACGACAGGAATTGGTGCGATGCTGGCAAAAAGATCACGTAAAAATAAGGCAGTGGATCGTCTCCCCCCGTGGTATTCCAGCAAATCTCCAGCAATGAGCCAGAAGTCTGCTTCCTTTTCCCACACGAGGTCACGGATTCTTTTCATCGTTTGACGAAAATCATCCTGACGCAGCTCGTAGCGCTCCCCCAACATTTGAAGCGGCGCATCCAGATGGACATCCGCTGTATGAATAAATGACAGCACGATTATTTCCACTCCTCACATGAGACAGACGAACATATTTTCCCTTTATGATACAGAGGAAAAGGCTGGATGAAAAGCATCTGTCAGAACGAAAAAACTTCCGCCAGCAATGACGGAAGTTTGGGGACCTGGTTGTTTACTTGAGTAAATGGAGGAATTCACGCATGAAGCCTGGCAAGTCTGGCCAAGCATGTCCGGAAACAAGATTGCCATCGACATGGAGCGTTTCCGTTTGGTAGATCGCTCCGCACGCTTCTACATCGGGTCTGCAAGCCTGGTACGCTGTGATTTCACGACCGGCTAAATGCTCGCGAACAATCGTCAATACTTGAGAGCCATGGCAGATGGCTGCGACTGGCTTGTTCGTCTCGAAGAAGTGCGCGACAATTGGCTTCAAGTGTTCATTGAGCCTGATATGCTCTGGTGCTCGTCCACCCGGAATAATCAAAGCGTCAAACGCCTCAGGGTTAATATCTGAAAAGGCAACATGGGCGGGAAGCTGATAAGCTGGCTTTTCTGTGTACGTCTCACTGTGTGCTTCGAAATCATGGCAAACGGTGTGCAGGGTTTTCACGCTGGGTGCTGCAATGACCGTTTCATACCCTTCTTCCAAGCAGCGGTAATACGGATAGAAAACCTCCAGTGCCTCTACAGCGTCGCCTGTTACAATCAACACTTTTTTGCTCATCACACAGCCTCCTCATGACGATTTTTTAAGGAATCACTCCTCTTGATTTCAATTCTTTGGCTGTGCGACATGCTCCTGCCTCCTTCCCTGAAATTTTACAAATATTTCCTCAACGAATTACCAAAACGCTTACCAAAAGTATCTTGGATAATCCACTCCAACTGGCAGAAACTACAACAAAAGACTACGAGGCTGGAGGGAGACGGCATGCGAGTTTTCCGCCTAATCATTCAGATCAGCTTGTGCGTGGTTGCAGCTATTTCACCACTAGAATCCGTCGCCGGAGTTGCTCCGTCCGCCAATGAGCAAGATCCGGTTCTTCAAGAGCGCTTGCAAGTTTTTTTGCGCTTGGAATCGATGTACGGCATTCCGTGGAATTATTTAGCAGCCATTGATCAATACGAGCGAACCATGAAAATACGTCGGAAGAAGCAGGAGCAAGAAAACGTTTCACGGCTAACAGCCGTGGACATTCCAAGCGATCGTTGGGCAGGTGCATTCAATCCTGATGCAGAGGACACGAATCCGGTATCCATTCAATTTTTTAAAGGCATTGGGATGGATGGCGATGGCGATGGTGTCGCAGATCGGCACAACGATCTCGATGCACTCACTACCTTCATACACTACCTGTCCCAATACGGCTTCTCCCACGAAGATTGGCAAATTGGTCTCTGGTCGTACTACCAACGTGATCGTTCCGTGAAGACCATCAGGCAGTTCGCGCAGGTGTATGCAAAGTATCGGCATCTGGACCTGGATGAGCGGCATTTCCCTATCCCCGCGAGGTATGAATACAGCTACCGCAGTACATGGGGTGCTCCGCGCGGTTGGGGTGGTCGCCGTATCCACGAGGGGACTGATATTTTTGCAAGTCACGGCACCCCTGTACTCAGCACAGCGTACGGAGTCATCGAAGTAATCGGCTGGAACAGATTTGGCGGTTGGCGGATCGGCATGCGTGACATGGGCAATGTGTACCATTACTTCGCACATCTGTCCTCGTTTAAAAAGGGGATGAAGCCGGGTGACATCGTGGAGCCGGGTGAAGTGATCGGATATGTCGGCAGCTCAGGTTATGGGAAGCCCGGCACCTCAGGCAAATTCCCTCCCCATCTGCACTACGGTATGTATCGGGAAACAGGTGGCGCAGATTGGTCATTTGATCCTTATCCGTATTTACGACGCTGGGAGCGGCAAAAGAAGCGGCAATGAAGCCGCTTCTTTTTTATGGGTAGCTCTTTTCATTGACAGACATCATCCGTCAAAATACAATAAAAACAGAAAAACTGGACAATTGTCCAAAAAAGAGGTGAGAAAGTGACTACCCAGAAAAAAGCCGAAGCAAAACGGGCATTTTTGATTGAGCAAGCGACTGCTTGTTTGGCTGAAAAAGGGTATGCCTCTGTTTCCTTGCGCGACATTGCCAAGGAATCTGGCGTCTCACTTGGCATTCTGCATTATTACTTTGCAAGCAAAGAAGAGCTTTTGCTCGCTGTAATCACTAGCTACAAAGGACGTTTTATAGAGGAGCTGGAACGCGAAGTACTCGCAGCTCCATCCGGACAATGGTCAGCAGCTTTATCCCGTGTTTTGTGCCGTAGTCTACAAGAAGATCGAAAGCTGCATCGGCTCTGGTATGACTTGCAGGTACAGGCCATGTACGTTCCAGTGTTTGGTGAACAGGTAAAAGTCATTCGATCCCGTCTACAACAGCTCATCTCTCGTATGCTCGTACGATTGCAGCGCGAAGAACAAACTTCCTTGACCATCGACGAAGACTCCGCAATCTCACTCATTTACTCTGTAATCGACGGATTCCTTTTTCAATTTTTACTCGATGAGTTACAGAATCGTGAAGAAGCGATTGCCCGCTTTGAACAGACCTTTGCCCATTTGATGTATACACTCTTCTCAACTGAATCCTAATCTCCTGAATCGAGGTGAATCATGATGGCAGTCATGTCCATGCAAAATCCCGCCACTGGAGAGCTACTTGGTTCTTTACTGGAAGCGACTCCAGAACAAGTAGAAGACGCGATGGCACGTGCGCGTCTGGCCTTTCCAGCTTGGTCCACTACATCGTTGGCCGAGCGTCTGGACTATTTGACACGGTTGCGGCACTATTTAGTCGATCACGGCGAAGAGATCGCCCGAAAAATTAGTGAGGCTACCGGAAAAGTTACATTAGAAGCGTACATGACCGAAATTTTCGTCACTGTCGACACGATTCGGTTTTATGAAAAACATGCTTATCAGATGCTGGCCGATCAGCCGGTACCAACCTCCCTCGTGCTGTGGCCGAAGAAATCGTATGTCCACTACAAGCCGATGGGTGTGGTCGCGGTCATCTCTCCGTGGAATTATCCGTTTCAGCTTGCCGTCATTCCTGTATTATCTGCCCTCGTAGCAGGCAATACCGTAATTTTAAAACCTTCCGAGGTGACTGCTTCTACCGGACTGCTCATGGAAGAGGTGTTTTCTGCTGTTTCAATACCGGACGGAGTCGTGACCGTTCTGCATGGGGGACGCGAAGCTGGACAGGCGCTGGTAGCTGCTCGCCCAGATAAAATATTTTTCACAGGCTCTGTTGCGACAGGCAAAAAAATTATGGCGGCAGCGTCGGAGCATTTGATTCCGGTAGAACTAGAGCTTGGGGGAAAAGACCCGATGATCGTGTTCGAAGACGCTCATCTGGAACGGGCAGCAAATGGCGCGATGTGGGGGGCTTTTACGAACTCAGGGCAGGTATGTATGTCTGTTGAGCGGCTTTTTGTCCATGAAAAGGTATATCCTGAATTTCTCAAGCTGGTCACCGAAAAGACAAAAGCATTGCGCCAAAGCTATCCGAATCAGGCCGAGGTCGGTTCGATGACGTCTTCCCAACAAATCGGAATTGTCCGTGAGCATGTGGACGAAGCACTTGCTGCGGGCGCGACCGCAGTCACCGGGGGACTTCCTTCCTCTGATAGCATGTATATCGCGCCGACCATTCTCACAAACGTGACATCTGACATGAAAATCATGCGGGAAGAGACCTTTGGTCCGGTGTTGCCGATCATGACTTTTGCCACCGAAGAAGAGGCTGTGCGCTTGGCTAATAGCTCACCGTACGGGCTGAATGCCTCGGTATGGTCAGCCGATAAAGCAAAAGCGAATCGCGTAGCTCGTCAGCTCGACAGTGGCAATGTGTGCATCAATGACGTCATTATCAGCTACGCCAATCCCCATCTTCCTTTTGGTGGGGTCAAACAGAGCGGCATCGGCCGTTATCGCGGACCTTCCGGATTGCAAGCCTTTACGCACAGCATCTCTGTCATCCATGATCCGGGCAAACGCAAGCGTGAGTTCAATTGGTATCCATATACGAAAGATCAGGAGCTCACCTTTATTGGATTGACAAACCTGTTGTACGGCAAGCTCCAAAACGTAAATCGCCGGACTTTGGGTGCGATCTGGCGCGAATTCAAGCGTCTGTTCTAACCACGCCGGAATGCTATCGCTCCTTATTTCAGTGTGCCAAAGCCGACTACATCCACATGAACCTTGACGTTAAATTTCGCTTTTTTATAAAGGGCGAGACCCGTTTCGCGTGTCCATTTGCCATAATATCTTTGGCGAATACTCTCCTCGAGCTGCGCCGGGTCGACCCCTTGCTTTTGAAAACGTACCAACATATCCACGCTTTCCTTTTTGATTCGTTTCTCAAGCTCTTGAACCATGGTCCGAAATTGAGCCCGCTTCTCCAAATCCTTGCTGCCTGAATAGCCTACCAGCATCCCTCTTACCCGAAGCTCGATGTTGATGACAGGCTTTTTCAGGCTGCCCTTGCTTTTTACTTTCGTTTTTGCCCGCACAAAATCGAAGACGACCTTTTCCGTTTGTTTTTTACCTGTCTTCGCCTCGTGCTGGAACTCAAAGCTCATACGGGGCAAGCGTTCTCTTCCCAGAAACCCCTGAACCAGCTTCCCCTCTCGCTGTGCGTACATTCCGATCATCCTGTCCACTCGAAAAAGGGCCGCCCTGGTGATCTGAATCTCTCCGTCACTTTGGATGAGATAAGGCAGATTGGGGTCCATCGTGTTGCTGGTCATCATAAAAACAAAATCGTGAATGGTCGCAAAAGACGTAAAGGCTGTTTCCACTCGCGGACGGAGCAAATTGTTCAAATACGTGTTGATTTCCGGCCTGTGGTTATAGGTTCCTTTGATGACATCTTTCGCTTTTCCTTTTACGATGGCAATGTATACATTTTCTCCTACAATCGGATTGCGATAGAGATCAAGGATGACTTTTCCGATCCCAACTTTGCGGGCGTATTCTTCACTGAACAAAATCACACGCAATTGCGAGAGGGACATGGTCCTCTCTGCTTTTGTCGCGAGATTCAGCATCGCCTCGCTCGTCATCGAGGCATATGTCGCGTACACCTGCGTCGATTCCTTTGTTTTGGAAGGAACCGGTACCGATACGGTGACATCTATCTTTTCACGATCCACATAATCGAAGCCCATCACCCCAATCATGGCCATGTCTTCCAGTGCTGGCTGTTCGAGTTCGCGCCCACAACCGCAAAGGCTGAGCAAGAGGATAACCGTAACAATGAACCAGCTCGCCCTCTTCATGATACCCGCTCTCCTCTGCCGAACCTCAAGGAATGCAGCACTAACAAAAAGATCGGCCACAAGATCAAGCCATAGGCCATATAAACAGTCACCTTGTCATAAATGTAGCGTTGTTTTTCTACAGATAATGGCCCCACAATGAATAGAAACGAAATGATTGTCGGTAAAAGCAGATGCCACAACCTCGTCTTATTTGCCATTTCTTCAATTCCGGTACGGGCAACCCACAAGTATCCCGTGCTCGTGCTGAGAATGAGGAAAACCCAGAGACCAATCCCGAGATTTTCGATCCGTTCCAAAAAAGACAGCTCTACAGCCTTAAACAAATTCAAAATGGGATAAATGAGATTGTCCATTTGCCATTCGGAAAAATAAGCTACGCTTGTGATCAAGATCATGACGTACAGCAAAACAACGATCCATACCCCAATCAGCACATGCTTGTGTGCCTTGTTCTTCTCTTGGATATATGGGTAGAAAAACAGGACCAATTCATACCCAAGCATGCTCGCGTAAGAATTGTGCACGGTTTCGGCTATACTGCGCCAATCTGTGTTAAAAAGAGGAAAAATATGCGCGAATCCTCCCTTTTGAAATCCGTACTGCAAGAGAAAAACCATCCAGCCCGTAAAAAAGAACGTTAGCAGGCAAAAACGCGCGATTAATTTGATACCGCCGTTTGCAATGTAGAGCATGACCAATGTCAATCCTAGCAAGGGCAACGTGACAGTCTGATTGTTCAGCATGGAGGTTTGCACCAGCCTGACGTATCCTTCATTGGCGGTAGATACGTTTAGAGTAGCATAAACGATGATCAGGATATTGAAACAGTGCCCCAGCCATTTCCCCAACAGCTTTTCATGAATCCGAAAAAGATTATCCTCTGGATAGCGACGGCACAAGGCCATCATTGGAAATAGCGTTAGGCTGACGATGCATCCCAGCAAAATCGGAGACCACCACAGATTGTAGCCCATTTTGCTCGCATGATGAGCTAGTCCAAGTAAATTAACCCCTACCATCGTATTCATAATCAATCCGATTACCAGGATCGGATTCAGGCTGTGAATTCTCCCTCTATCCATCTCCCTAGTCCTCCCCAACTGGCCGGACACGCTTTTGCTTTGCCCGGGACATGCGGTTGCGATTGACGATAAACCTCAATGGTGCACGTACGAGACTATTCATCAAATCCGTCCATTGACGCGGAACCCCCGGAGCCATATACGGCGTCCCGAGCGAAGTCAGATTGAGCAAGTGCGCGAATAAAAACGCCAGCGCCAGTATCTGGCCGTACATGCCCAATACGCCTGCCATCAAGATGAAACCATAGCGAACGAGCCGAATCGCATTACTCATCAAAAAATTGGGTGGCACAAAAGAAAGCAGTGCCGATACCGAAACAAGGACAATCAGGATATTACTGGCTAACCCCGCTTGTACAGAGGCTGTCCCGATCACGATACCGCCAACGATACCGATTGTCTGACCGATTTTAGTCGGCATGCGTATCCCCGCTTCTCGTAGGATTTCGATGACGAGCTCAATAATGAGCACCTCGATCACGGGTGGAAAAGGCACCCGACTCCGCGATTCAGACAAAATCGTCAGCAAAGCGGGGGGAAGCATTTCCGGATGATACGTCAAGACAGAGACGTAGCTGGAGGTGAGCATAATGGTGATAAATAAACCGAAAAAGCGAATCATCCGTAGCAAGCTTGCCGTTGACCATCGATTGTAAAAGTCTTCGGGACTGCTAAACATCTCTAGAAAGGAAGTCGGACAGATGGCAGCATCCGGACTGCCATTCAGCATGATTACGAGCCTGCCATCCAACAAAGCTGCTGTTGCATTGTCAGGGCGACCCGTCAAGCCAAACTGCGGAAACGGAGAGTACGGCTTGTCCTCCAGCATTTGCTTCAATATAGGCATCCCGACAAATCCGTGGTAACGGACATTGTCGATCCTTTTTTTCACGCGCTCCACATTTTCGGCGTTTGCGATATTGTCCAAATAAATCACAGCTACCTTGTTCTGTGCCTCGGTGCCAATCGTGTAGCTCAATACTTTCAGATGAGGCGTAGCCAGTCTTCTCCGAAGCAAGGACAAATTGATCTCCTGCATTTCAACAAAGGAGTCTTGCGGTCCGAGGACGGTCGCCTCCGTCTCGGATTTCGTAATAGAACGATGCGCGACCTGAAATGTATTCACATGCAGAATGAGATCCCTTTCCAAGAAAAACAAGATGGTATGACCACGTAGCAAGTTACTCATCAACGTCTCCATATCGTCGAGAACACATTCCTTTGAAAAAGGGAGCGCCTGCATCGGATCTTTACCATCGGAACGCTGCAACGGAAGAAAGACATTCTCATAAATTTGGGATTCATCCACCAGCGTTTCGAGAAAAAAAACGTGTACCTCTTCGTCATTCATCTTCAATGACAAGCTGCTGAGGTCATCCACGTTTTGCATGCATTGTTTTACCATATCCGGTGTAATTTGTTCGCTTCGCCGCGCTTGAGCCGAACCGATGCGCCGCTTTGCTTGTATAGCCTCTACTTGCGTTCTCCACCAATCAGTCGGCTTCACGCTAGATCCCCCTTTTTTTCAGGAAAATCTTTCTTACTTTGACCTGCCCGTGGTGATTTTATCCAAAAAAATAGAAAACGGGAGCCGAAGCCCCCGTTGAAAGTTCTCGTTATTCCTTTGAAATGATTAGGCGAACTGCTTAGATAAGTTAGCCATTTCGATCGCTGCTGTTGCTGCTTCCCAGCCTTTGTTGCCTGCTTTGGTTCCCGCTCGCTCGATGGCTTGCTCGATATTATCTGTCGTCAAAACACCAAAAATAACGGGGATACCAGTCGATAGCGATAGGGACGCAACTCCTTTTGCGGTCTCGTTGCAAACATAATCGAAGTGCGGAGTCGAGCCACGAATGACAGCTCCCAATGTAACAACCGCATCATAGCGACCGGATTCAGCCATTTTTTTGGCGATCAACGGAATTTCAAATGCCCCCGGTACCCATGCCACGTCTACCTGCTCATCTTCTACACCATGACGCTTCAGGGCATCGAGAGCCCCTCCGACCAGCTTGCTTACGATCAATTCGTTAAAGCGTCCTGCCACAATCCCTACACGCAAACCTGTTCCAACCAAATGTCCTTCGAATGTTCTCATCGCTTATTCCCTCTCCTTATCACTGTAGATGAAGCAGGTGACCCAGCTTCTCTTGTTTTGTTGATAGGTACTGTTTATTGTGCAGATGCTCTGGCATTTGAAGCGGCACCCGTTCTTCTACTGCTAATCCGTAACCGGTGAGCCCGCGGATTTTTCGTGGGTTGTTGGTCAAAAGCCGCATGCGCTGCACTCCTAAATCTCGCAAAATTTGCGCACCGATACAGTAATTTCGCAGATCAGCCGCGAACCCCAGCTTTTCATTGGCCTCAACCGTATCCAAGCCTTCCTCCTGTAGCTTGTAGGCACGTAGCTTATTCATCAAGCCAATGCCTCTGCCCTCCTGGCGCATGTACAATAAAATCCCGCGTCCATTCGCTTCGATCTGTTCCAATGCAGCGTGCAGCTGTGGACCGCAGTCACAGCGATGAGATCCGAAAATATCGCCTGTCAAGCACTCCGAGTGAACGCGGACGAGAGTGGGCTCATCCGGTTCGATCTCTCCCTTGATGAGAGCCACATGCTCTTTGCCATCCAGCTCGTTCGTATAAGCTGCCAGCCGAAAATCACCGTAGGCGGTCGGAAGCTGTACCTCGATTTCCCTTTTCACCAAGGATTCCATCCGCATCCGATACGCGATCAAGTCTGCAATCGTAATCAGCTTTAGATCAAAGCGGCGTGCGATCTCTACCAATTGCGGCAGACGTGCCATGGAACCATCCTCGTTCATAATTTCGCAAATGACTCCCGCTGGAATGCCTCCTGCCAAGCGAGCCAAATCAACTGCCGCCTCCGTATGTCCCGCTCTGCGCAATACACCGCCAAACTTCGCGATTAACGGAAAAATGTGTCCCGGTTTACGGAAATCTTCTGCGGTCTTCTGATCATCGAGCATCGCCAAGACAGTCTGAGATCGCTCATGAGCGGATATCCCTGTGTGTGTACCCCCTTCATCGATAGACACGGTAAAAGCCGTTCCTTGCTTGTCTGTATTGGCCTTCACCATCGGAGCCAGCTGCAAGCGAGTCGCGTGCTCTTCTGTCACCGGTACGCAAACGAGTCCCCTGCCATGTGTGACCATGAAGTTGATCATTTCAGGCGTAGCCGCTTCGGCCATGCAGACAAAATCCCCTTCGTTTTCCCGATCCTCATCATCGACCACGATGACCGCCTTGCCCAGACGCAAATCTTCCAATGCTTCTTCTATGCGATGAAACATGCTTTCTCCCTCCTAGTCACGCGAAGCCGTTTTCCTGCAAAAAGGCTAGACTGAGCCCGCCAGATTTCTCTGGGTCACCATGTTTTTGATAACCTAACAAGCGCTCCACATATTTGCCAATGACATCCGTTTCGAGATTCACTAAGTCCCCAGGTCGTCTGTCTGCAAGACTCGTATTCGCCAGCGTATGCGGAATGATTGAAACAGTAAAACCGATATCGTTTACGTCCACCACGGTGAGACTGATGCCATCTATGCAAATCGATCCACGGACAATGACGTACTTCAACAGTTGCGGTGTGGCCTCCATCCGAAACACGACAGCATTCGCATTCACCTCTCGTGAAGCAACCATTCCGGTCCCATCTACATGTCCGGAGACGATATGCCCGCCAAAACGGTCCCCCAGCCGCATCGCTCTCTCCAAATTCAATCGCTGTCCGCTCCGTAATTGCCGCAAGCTCGTCTTGTTCATCGTCTCTGGCATCACATCGACGCTAAACTGACGATTCGTATAAGAAGTAACCGTAAGGCAAATGCCATTGACCGAGATACTGTCCCCGAGCTTCACCCCTTCGAGTACCTGCTGTGCGCGGATGACCAGTCGACTCGCCTGCTCGTTCCCTTGAATTGATTCCAACACGCCCACTTCTTCGACCAGTCCCGTGAACATGCTCTCTCCTCCTCACTCGCTACGTCTGATCCTCCCATTGTGGGTACCCGATGATCTGTACATCACCTTTCCCGATCGGCGTGATCGTGACATTTGCCAGCTGTACCGCTTCTCCCATCGTCGCAAAGCCTTGACCTCCAAATGGCGAAGGTGCACCGCTTCCCCCGATCAGCTTTAACGCGATATGGCTCACGACCTTTTGAATCGCTCTCGCCTGCAAAAAGGAGCCATTGACTTCCTGCCCGCCTTCCACAAGTAGCGAGGTAATCCCCAGCTCACCCAACGTATCCAGCACCTTTTCCACGCGAATTGGCCCTGCCGTTGAGATAACCTTTACTCCTCTTACCGCAAGCAGCTCCTGCTTTTCCTTTGGGGCTGCATCTGTCGCAAAGATCCATGTCTTCGCATCTGCATTCTGGACCACACGGGCATCCAGCGGCGTCCGTAAATGGCTGTCCAAAATCACACGAACTGGCTGGCTTCCAAAACGCTGCTCTTCCTGGCGCGCCGTCAACAGTGGGTCATCCGCGAGAATCGTCCCAACCCCAACGAGGATCGCATCGTGCTGCCTGCGTAGCTCATGCACCTCTGCCCGAGCCTCTGCTCCAGTAATCCACCGACTGTGTCCCGTAAATGTAGCGATTTTCCCGTCCAATGTACTGGCCGTCTTTACCGTCACAAATGGGCGTCTGGTTTGGATGTAATGGAAAAAGACTTCATTGAGCGCCTTCGCTTCCTCTTCTCTCACGCCCACCGCTACTTCCACTCCTGCTGCTCGCAGCATCTCCATTCCTCGTCCCGCCACCAATGGATTCGGATCGAGCGTCGCTACAACGACACGACGTACATCAGCTGCGATCAACGCCTCTGCACACGGCGGAGTTTTCCCGTAGTGACTGCAAGGCTCCAAGGTCACGTACGCGGTCGCACCTTGCGCTTTTTCCCCAGCCATCCGCAGTGCGTGCACCTCAGCATGGGGCTCTCCTGCCCGCAGATGCGCTCCCATTCCGACGATGGTTCCATCCTTCACAATCACAGCTCCGACCATGGGATTCGGACTGGTTTGGCCTCGTGCCGATCGTGCCAGCTCCAGCGCCAGATCCATGTACTTGCTGTCCTGTTCCATACCGCACTCCTTCCTGTTCCATCATTCCAGCCAAACAACACAAAAAGCCCTTGAAACCTCAAAGCGTTTCAGGGCATAGGGAAAGAAGCCTTACCTCATCCGTTTTTTCAAAAACAAATGAAGAAAGCATAAAAATCTTCTTCCATCCGGACTGTACCGTCGGCCCTGGACTTTCACCAGATCAGTCGCTGCAAGTGTGGTCAGCGAGTCGCGGGCTCAGACGTACGTACGCCATTACCGCCGGTCAGGAATTTCACCTTGCCCTGAAGATTGTCGCTATGAAGTTTTATGAAAAATAAAAACGCCCATGAATATTATGCTCAGGGCGTTCAGAAAGAAGCCTTGCTTCTACCGTTTTTTGAAAAAAAACAGCGAAACAGGCCGTTCCAAATACCTTCTCCCATCCGGACTGTACCGTCGGCCTTGGATTTGCACCAAGTCAGTCGCTATCAACTGCTTACGATAGCGAGTCGCGGGCTCAGACGTGCGTTCGTCATTACCGCCGGTCGGGAATTGCACCCTACCCTGAAGGCTGGTATTCAGTTAGGCAAAGTATAGCACATTTTTCGCTATTGTCTGTAATCATTTATTGGGGAAGTGCACTTTACCCTTACTCGCACTCTTCGAGGACCGTCAGGAGTTGTTTCAAATCATTGATGTACGCCTTTGGCACAACGCCATTTCGTTCCATGTCCAGCTCGTTCCCTTGATAGGCAATAAAAGCGACTTGTCCGTCGCATGCCGCCTTACCATCGATCCACGAATCCCCGATCATCGTCCAAGCCGAAACAGACCAATCTGGCTTGCGGCTGCGAATATAGTGAATGCCCGATGGAGATGGCTTCAAGATCGTCATCTGTTCGCGGGCGACGATTTCGTCAAAGTAAGAGGCGATTCCCGTCTCGTTCAAAGCCTCCTCTGCGGCGGCATAAGCGTTGTTGGTCAGGATATACAGCTGATAGCGGTTCTTCAACTCCTCTAGCACTTCTACCGCGTGCTGCTCCAGAACAGCGCCATGCATCCCTTCCTTCTCGATCGCGGTTACTGCATCCCACATCGCTTGCTCCAGCTCACTCGTCATCTGCTCCGCTTTTCGCCCGATCTCAATGAGCTGCGACGCGGTATGCTTTTCCCACTCAAGTGTGGGAGAAACGATCCTATTATCCACCCATAGCTGAAAAATGGCCCGCTTCATCTCAGCAAAGTTGATCCTAGATTGCAGCAAGGTGTTGTCCATGTCGAAAATAATGCCTTTTTGAAAGGTTCTGCTCATTTTGTGCCTCCTTTTTTGACAATACGCCATGCTGGTTCAAGAATGACGGAATAATCGGGTGGCTGCTCATTCTCATTGACTTGGCTGCTATCCCTTTTCCACAGCGATGCGGTCAAATACTCCATGCTGTTCTTTTGGCTTTGAGCGACGACTCTTCCCAGCATGGCCTCGGTTTCTGACATCCTGTCTTTGGCACGGACTACGCGAAGAATGTCCCCGTTCTCTAAGGCATCCAGGATATTTCGTTCATCCATATCCACGATCTTTGAGAAAATCTTTACGGAAATGGCTTCGTACGTCTGACTCTGCCCCGACTGATGAAAAATCTGATCATGATCCTTCTCCATGAAGGATTGATAGTGCTGCATGTCCTCCCAAAAAGCAAGGATACAAGACTCCAACGGCTGATCCTGATTCCATCCGCCTATTTGTCCAAGAAAGCCTTCGTTTCGTTCTAATGGTCGCCATTTTTCCTGCGCGAGGGAAAACGATTGCTTCTGACTCTCCGATACTTTACACGTAATCCATTTGATCAGCATTTCCAAGCCTCCTACAGTCCAATGCAAGATACTTCCATTTTATCAAAAAGAGGACGATCCCTCCGTCATTTTATAACGTTTGGGACAGTCCCTTTTTGGGTTATATATTAAGTTCCTATTGCTTCTTCTTGGCGCTGTCTACTTCATACGGCACGTCCTTTGGAACGCCTCCAGCTGGCCAGTCTTGTGCCTTTTTGGCAAAGTCCGGACGCGGCTTAGACAAAATATAGGCTGCCAGGTCCGCTGCTTCTTGATCCGTTAACGACCCTTGCTTGATACCGCCCATTTCCCCTAATGGCATGTTGCGCTGAATGTAGCCAGCAGCTTTGGAAACTCGGGCCATACCTGCACCAATATTGAAAGAGTTATCTCCCCATAGCGCTGGTCCAGAGTTTGGTCCTGTTCCTGAACCATCAGCTGCATGGCATTGCAAACACGATTTTTGAAAGAGTGCTTCTCCATTTGCTAGATTCGGTTGAGGTACGCTCTTCATATCATTTTTCTCGATCCACGGGCGCTCTTTAATTCCTACTGGTACATCTGTTGAGATATACGACAGATAGGCAACCATCGCTCGCATTTCATCGCTGTTGTAAGGCAATGGCTTTCCGTTCATGCTTCGTTGAAAACAACCATTGATGCGATCTTCAATGGTAACCACTTTTCCAGACCTTGGAATGTACTGGGGATAGACTGCGGTGACACCCGTTAAAGGGGAGGTCGCATCCATTCCGGCATTACCGTGACAACTGGAGCAGGAGAGCTTATTCCCTGTGTATTCAGGGAGTGCTGTGCTCGTTTCATTCATTAACTTATGTCCATACTTAATCGATTCTCCCAATGGTCCTTCTGGCACCTTGTCCATACTAGGCGGGGTGTAGGTATCGAGGCTGATCGCTCCCGTTGCCCCACTCGCTGTTTTATCTTTGGCCTCACCCGCTGTTGAGGTGGGTTGAGCGGTCTGCTGTGTAGCGCAGCCTGCAAAGACCAGCATCGCCACTACTAGCACCGACAGCTTCTTCCAGCCTGTCTTCTCTTTTTTGATCATAGGTCTCACTCCTCCATGTTGATCGTGCGTTCACACCATGAGAGTAGCAAGAGGCGTGCCAAACCATAAAAGCAGGAAAACGAACGACTTGGCGATTCCAAACAGCAAGAAAAAGAAAAGACCATGCCAAAATGTCATGTTCAGTACGCGACAAAATGTCACGGTCGTAGCTCGTACTCTTCGATTTTTCGATACAGATTACGCACGCTGATTCCCAGCTTCTCTGCTGTCTTGGTCTTGTTCCATTGCAGAACGTCCAACACATGCTTGATATGTTCTCGCTCTACATTTTTCAGTAAAAACGCCTCTTCTTCCCCCGTTTCTGTTGATGAAATGAGCTTCCTATCTGACGAGTTGTGCGCTACTGGCTGTTCGTGAGGAAAGAGATCCTTGTCCTCAATCTCCTCTCCTTTTGCCAAAACGACAGCCCGTTCGATCATATGAGCCAACTCCCGAACATTCCCCGGGAATGAGTAGGCCAAAAGAGCTGCCTGCGCTTTCACAGAAAGCGGTTTGACCGGATACTTACGCTTGAGTCGATTCAAAAAGAAAGCAGACAGTGGCAAAATGTCCTCTCTTCTCTCTATGAGGGGTGGAATCGTTATATCCATGACATGCAGCCGAAAATATAGATCAGATCGAAACGTTCCTTCTTCCACTTTCTTCTCCAGATCGGCATTGGTAGCAGCAATGATACGAACATCCACCTTGTGCAAAATCGGGCTCCCTATTCGGCGAAATTCGCCGGTTTCCAAAAAACGCAGCAGCTTGACCTGCAAAGGAAAAGGCAAGTCCCCTACTTCATCCAAAAAGAGCGTCCCACGATGAGCAATCTCTACCAGTCCTTTTTTCTGCGCAGTTGCGCCTGTAAAAGCTCCCTTTTCGTGCCCAAATAGTTCACTTTCCAGCATCGTTTCTGGTATCGCCCCCAAATTGATCGGTACGAATGCCTCTGATGCTCGCTCACTACATTCATAAATAAGTCTCGCGATGACATCCTTCCCTGTCCCACTTTCCCCTTTTAAGAGAACGAGAAAATCCGTACTGGCTACTCGCTTGGCTGTAGCTAGTACCTCTTTTAGCTTCGGACTTTCCGCAACGATTTGAAACGTCGTTTTCCCGTTTGTCGATAGAGCTTCTCTTAACTGTTGGTTTTCCTCGGTCAACAGCTGTTTTTCGACGGCCTTGGAAATCAAAACCTCCAATTCATTGAGGTTGTAAGGCTTTGTCAAATAATCATAGGCGCCGCGTTTCATTGCTTCGATAGCTGTTTCGATGGTTCCGTGTCCCGTCACAACAATGATTTGAATGGCAGGAAAGGCTTCCTTGCACCATTGCAGAAAGGAGAGACCGTCCATCCCGGGCATTTTCAAATCAAGCAGAATGACATGAATCGTTTCGCTGGTTACTAGCTTTTGTGCGCTGATTCCGTCAGATGCTTCCAGCGTGGTATATCCCTTTCTCTTTAATCGATTGGTTAATAGATGGCGGAAATCTGCTTCGTCATCAACAATGAGTATACGAGTGTCAGCTTGCATCTTTTGTTCATTCCCCCTTTGCCGACGGCAGGATGACCGTAACAGTCGTGCCTATGTTTGGCGTACTTTCGATCTCGATTTCTCCGCCTAAATTCGTCACAATCCCGTAGCAGACCGATAACCCGAGACCAGTCCCTTTTCCAGGAGGCTTGGTTGTATAAAACGGCTCCAAAACATGTGGCAAATCTGCTGCAGGTATACCGCATCCATCATCTCTGATCCACAGACGGAGTCTATCATTCGATGGAGAATCAGTTGCTATCTCAATATTTCCCCTCTCCTGGGTCGCGTACAGCGCATTGGTTAACAGATTGAGTAAGATCTGCTGAAGCTGTCCAGGCGTAGCAAGAAGAAACGGAGCAGAGGCCGACAGGGATTGGTTTACCGTTACCTGTTTGACACGGATTTCATGAGACAGAAGAATGAGAATGTCTGATAGCACTTGATGAATATCTACTTTGTCTGCGATAACAGGTGATTTTCCCGAGAAGTGCAACAATCGGGTCGTGATTTCCTTGCAACGGTTAATTTGTTTGTCCATCGTGTCCAAGTACTGAGCAAGCTCTCCTGTGTCCTGTAAATCTCGAATATCCTCGTCCACTAAACGGTCTCGCAAGTCTTGTCCATACAACGACAGAATGCCTAATGGATTATTAATTTCATGGGCGATTCCCGACGCCAAGAGTCCAACAGCAGCGAGCTTGTCTGCTTGTGCGATTGCGGCTTCTAGCTCTCGTTTCTCCGTGATGTCCTCGATGACCTCCAGAAAAGCAGACGATTCTTTCTCCGGATGCAGAGGGAAAACCTGATGTCGATAAGAACGAATACGTCCATCCTGATCGACTCTGGAGGAAATAAGGTCAGTCTGTTTTTGGTTTACCATTTGTCGCGTTCGGAGCATGCAACCACTGCATGAACTAAATTGCTGACCAATCGTCTGATGGCAGTCTTTCCCCAGAAGATTAGCCGTATCCTGGAACCACGCCGATGCTGTTTGGTTTATCCAGCGAATGCGAAAAGATTCATCTACGAGAATTAGCCCCATCCCCATGCCACTGACGACGAGATCAAGCCGCTTCTTTTCTTCCAGAAGCTGATTGGTCTTCGTCTCCAGACTCTGTGCCATTTCATTGCAGGACGCTGCTAACCTGCCAATTTCATCTGAGGTCGTCACTGGTATTCGTACGGATAAGTCGCCGCCTGCGATTTTTTGCACAGCGGATTCGATCTTTTCCATTAATCGGCTAAACGAGACAGAAAATACAATGCTAATCCCCAACACGATAAGTGCGATGAATAAGGTCGTAAAGAGCAGAGATTGTTCCAATCTTGAAAAGGCAGCAAACGCCGTTTGGCTCGACTGCTCCAGCATAATGACCCAATGTGTGACAGAAGAGCGCATGGCATAGTTGACCATGACATCTCCATTGGAAGCTTGATACGTTCGGATAACAGGCTTGTCAGTTCGATCTGGTAGTGTCCAGGAGGGAGGAACCGCTTGTTCATAATAGGTCAAAGAGCCATCAGAAGGCTTGCCCAGCATAAACGGATCTGCAAACCTATCTCTTTTCCCATCTGTGACAAACAAATAGGCCTCGTTTTCATATCGAGCTCGCAGCGTAACTTGTTCGAGCAACTGTTTTACATTGAGCTTTGCGTACATGCCGCCTTTTACACCGTTGGCAGATACATGCGGGATCGCGACCGTTACCAGCAGCTTCCCTTCCGCTGATCGGACAATGCTTCCGATGTATGGTTTTCCCGACTGGATCATGGAAAGAAGTTGGCTGTCTCTCTCCTTAGGTGCGTCTAGCCTTTGGTGTTTCCAGCGATTCAGCAAAAACTGCGGCTCTCCATCCTGATGAAAAAGCGCGACCTCCTCCATGTAAGGCGAGGTTTTCAATAACGTATTCAACAAAAAATAAGCATCATCAGCGCTAGGGCGCTCATTGAGAAAACGCTGCTGGACCACCTGCATGGATTGTGACGTATGTAAAAAAAGCATATCCAACTGCGCCAACGTATTTTCCACGTAGATCTGATTGGCTCTGTCTACCTCTTCTCGAACCTTTTCTTTACTGGTATGCAAATTGATATAACCAAGAATCAGAAAAGGGATGATGGACATGCATAGCCCAAACAGGAGCATTTTTGTCTTCAGTCGATTGATGCGCGGTAGTATGCTCCTCCTCATTTGTTCCTCACTCCATACCATTCTTGTGCCAGTGACCACTGTTGATCAGTTACGGTAATGGGAAGCTTGGACAGGGAAGTAGCATTGACAGCTAACCGCACGTCATCCGGCCATTCGATTGACAGTTCTGTAGGAGGGACACCATCCAATACCCGAGCCACCATATGAGCAGCCTGCATGCCTTGTGCATGAAAAGAAACGCCGTAAGCGGCATACAGACCAGCCTTCACCTGCTCAGGGTATGCGCCCATGACAAACAATTGCTTCTCGATCAAAAGAGGCAAGCAATCGGTAATCGCGTCTTCCAAAACATAGCTAGGTAAAGGAAGCATGGCGTCGTATTCTCCTGGAGAGAGCTTACTGAGCAATTGCTCTAAATCTTTTGGGGAAGCAACCTGCTTCACCTGCAAGCGAACGCCAAGCAAGGAAGCAGCTGACCCTGCTTCTACGATGGCTTGCTCTGTTGTAGGAGCATGAGAATCGGCAATGATCAGAATGCGCTTGGCATCAGGCAACAAACGAGTTGTCAGCTCTAGCCTTTTCCCGATCACATTCATTTGGCCATTGCTGATTCCACACGTAACCGTCCCCTTTGTCTCAACAAGGGGTAGCTCGACCAATGAGGCAACACCAATAAAAACAATGGGAACTGCCGTTGTCTCCTGTTGAATCAAAAAGGTCTCGTGTGCCCCTGTCGTGACGACTACATCAGGTGTTTTGGAAATCAAGTCCTGGACAAGGGATCGCTCCTCTTCAAGAGTTTGAGCCGTATTCAAATAAACAGGCGCATACTGAACACGTACTCCTTCGCCGAGACCTAGCGATTTCAATCCCGCCTTCAATCCCGCTACTTTATCTTTTCGATCTTCATTGGCAATCACAATTCCTATCGTGTATAGATCGTCGTCCTGTTTTTGCTGACTACTGGACCAATCGAGCAGAGACTCTGCCACTAACAAGATGAGAAAGAGGATTTTTCTTTGCTTCTTCATCGGTATCACATCCAACTCTCATCATAGCGGCAAATGATTGCAGAAAATGTGAATAATTAACAAACCTTGGTCAATGAATACGGATTGGTCTAAATAATATGTTTTTCATAGTAATCATGATGATTTAATATATTTAATTTCCCTTGTTATACACAGTTTGAAATTGGAAGGAGGAAGGACTTCATGGAATATCGGAGACTTGGCAAAAATGGCTTGTCCGTATGCGAAATTTCATTGGGTAACTGGATCACTCACGGAGCACAAGTAGATGACACCACAGCTGCTCTCAAAAAAATAAAGTAGTAGACTGACAGCGCACGTTGTAGCGCTGTTTATTTTTTATCGGTTGAGCTGCCTAGTAAAAATAGGTTTTAGACGAGAGGCTTTTGAGCGAGAAGTGGGAAAAAACATTAACAAAATCATCTTCAATCGATTGAATAAGTGAAAGTGGAAACCCGTCTAGTTTTTCTTATTTGTTTCACGGGTTTCATCCGAGCGTACTTTTCCAGACATTACATCATCGTAAGGGGTATAGTTAGGTGGATTTGGAAGTCTTTTCTCCTTGATTGATCGAAAAATAATTCGGGCAATCAGGGCTACAAAAGTACATATAATCAGAACTACAATCACTTGTGTCATGGTACGATCCACCACCTATGAGTTTTTAGTCTTCACGACACGCGAAAAGTTTCTCTCAGCCGATTGCTTATGCAATCGGCTTTTTGTATACAGTAACGCAGCCAGTGAGTGGCCCCCCCATCTCTATCTGTCACAACATTATGCAATTTCTGGTGTATTGTATGACACTGGGTACATAGGCTATTACTTTATTTTCTAGTCTATAACTATATTTTCACAAAACAACAGCACAAGCCTGCGTACATGTTTTGATTTGCTCATGAATCGTATTCGTGTCAAACCTTCTCTGTTCCTTCACGACAAAAAACGACAAGCAGTACGCTGCCTCTTTTTCTATTCAGTCATCATGGTGAGCTTGTCGGCGGCACCTAGCGTTCAATGCCGATTTCCAGCTATGATCAATCCGTTAATGAGCGCAAATATATTCCCTCCGTAGTACACATCCTTTGGAGTAGCTCCGTGTATTTATCATCATCCGAATATATAGGAAAACGGGCTAAGATGTCGTTTCTTCCATCACATCCAGAAATGGGTTTTTTAGCTGTCCACATCCTTTAACGGTGTTTATCCCCGTTTTGCTGGTGCTACCCCGTCAAGTCCAATAAAAAAGAGCAGCTTTCGCCGCCCCTCGTGGTTACTGCTTTTCCCACTTGCCATTTTCCAACACGAACTCTACAGCCATGTTCGTCCCATCTGCGTACTGTCTCAGTACGTACAGACTTTCGCCTGACTCATGTAGATGGATTTGAGGCATTGAGTCCCCTACTTGAAGACTGCTGGCTCGGGTCAGCTCGTGTCCCCCTTCGAATAGCTCGCTGTCCATTTCAAAAACCTTTTGTTTATCGATTAGAGAGTATTCGGACAGATCGATACCCGTATCGTGAGAGATTTCATTAGCTCGTTGGATTAAAATGTTTTCGAATGTTTTGGCGGCTTTTACCACTATATCGCCCCTATACAAGCGAGCCTCAGTTGTAAATAGAAGCGTTTGAGACGTTGTTCAACGTTGTGGCGTTATATCGTACCGTGAATCCTCTTTTGTCGCACTTTTGATAGTAACATAGGATTCAGCCTCAGTGATTTTTGCCGCTGCGCTATTTCCGACTAGCAGCAGCGCACCGATGCCAGCGAGGACAAACGTAGCCTTTTTATACATTCATTTATACGCTCCCCTAAAAATTGGTTTTTACCAGTTCGGTTCGGCCCCATACCATATGATCAGGTTCCCTTTATTCATTAACAAGCACTACGCCCTACCAATCGGGGTCTACGGTTGCAATAATGACTCTTTTCCAGTCTGGGTCAACGTTCTGAGAAGCGCCATGCACGTTACTGAGGGTAAAGATAAAAGCAAAAACCATAAGTCCTGATAGCCATTTTTTCATAGACAGCACCTCCTATTTGTTATCTTTAATTATGGCAGACTTCCATAATTTTTTCCATATTTTCTAAAGACAAGGACGATTCAATTTCTCGGTGATACCCGAAAAGTACGCCGAGAACACCTATCACCTTTTCTAATGCGCCGATTTGACGGTAGAAGCGAAGACTTTGCATGAGGCTGTCTATTCCCGCGTCTGCCTGTCCTATTGAGAGTAAGCACATGCCTTTTCGCTTGTAGTACCTAGCTGCATGTTTAATCCTGTTAGGATGGGAGTCTATCGTCAAAAACGTGTGTTCAGCGGCGATCAGCTCTTGAATTGCGTCGCTCTGCTCTGCTTCAAGGTACACATCGAGGAGATCGCTCGCAATCGTAATTCGACTACCGGGCTTCGCTTCTTGTAAGCATTCTGTGTACAGCGCAACTGCGTGTGCGTACTCTCCCTTTTTCGCGTGTAACAGCGCTCTTAAATGCGTTTTCCTAAAATCAGCGTATTCACTTTCTTCGTACAATTCCAGATAGTATTCTGCCAAAATAGGATATTCCAGTCGCAAGTATGCGCTCCCCATCGAGATCAGAGCTGACGCTTTTTGCTTGCTGTCTTTGTTTCCATCCTCGCTGATAGCCTTTCCGCATAGTTCGACACTCTCACCGTAGTATTCGAGTATGTAGGCGTGAGCACCCATCCGGTAATAGTAGTCAAGGCGATCAGGTGGCTGTAGTTGGTCGACGTAGTGCAGCAATTCCTTTCCTCTGCGGTAGGTTTCCTCAAACCGTGAAAAGTCGTCCCTTTCGAGCATATAGCGCTCGTAGAGTCCCTTTGCTAGATAGAATGGTATGCCGCGCTTTCGTGTGAAGTCGATCAGCACGTCGTACAAGGCCAGTTTAGCACTCTGATCCTCTGCCTCGTTCGCCACCCGTAGGAGATAGTCCAACCCGTGGAATGTGTCCAGTTTCGGTGTGTCCAGTAGCTTCTGAGCAGTCCGCTGTACTAGCTGTTTGCTGTCGAGAGCCAGAGCCTCTTTCAGCAGTAATTGAAGTGTCGCAGGTCTTTCCGTGTTTTCCAGATATGCGGTGATTACGTCGACTGACGGGATTTTGATGACGCTTGCAATCCTCTTCCATTGGGAAAACCCTGGTTGCTTTGTCTCCCCTGATTCGATCTTGGAAAGTGCTGTCTTGCTCATGTCTGTACGCTCTGCAAGCTCATTCAACGATATATTTTCCCGTCGTCGGTAGGCATGGAGTAAATCTCCGATTTGCGTAGACATACAAAGCCCCCTAAAAAAATTTATCGTTTATAATTTTTTATATGATAACACAGACATAACGATTTGGTAATAGTTACCTATGCAAAATTTGTTAAATTATGCAATCATGCATAATTTAACAAAGAGGTCTACCGTTTTTCAAACAACCCCTACTCCAAATCTAAGTTAAAAAACACAAAAAGGACCGCTTGTAGTTGCTCAAAAGACACTTCTCAATTTAACTTGACGAAGAACGCGGTTCTCAAGGGGCTTTTCAGCTTCTTGGGCAAAGGTCATCGAGGAGCCTCATGTCATGAGGCGGGAAAGTATACGTAAACGTTTCATAAAAATTCATCATTGGATATAGTTTGAAATTTTTACATTTTTATAGGAATATAGTCTTGATTGAACTTTGTGGAATCGAGTATAAGTATATTTTGGGAAGGGTGTCTCAATTTTGAATAAAAAGAGAATAATTTTGACTGTAGTTTTAATTATTGTGATTGCTGGTCTTTTTTATGCATTTGATAGGATGAAATATACATCTCTTAATGAAAAGGCATTAAATCAGATCACGAAAAATGATGAAGTTCGTATTGACATTCGTAGAGAATCTGATAGTGCAAGAGTTTCCGTTACAAATAAGGAAATGGTAGATAAAATTTTGAATGAATTATCAGTTGTGGAACTGAAAAAAGAGAATTTTACAGAGATAGATGGTGACTATAGAGTACGAATATATGTTAATGGAGTAGAAAAGTTGAGCATGGCAGTATTCGTTGATAAAAATTATGTGATGATTAGTAAAGAGGGTGATTATAAGATCGTGAATCAAAATAATTTTAAAAAAATGTTTGAAGATCCAAGCTTAAAATGGGTTGTTTCAAAGGATAATTCAGATTAGAAATTAAGGGTCTGTCAAGATTTTTGTGTAAACTCAATCAACCGATATTGAAAAGGTTTCATCCCCTAATTAGGACATCTTTCACGGAACCAACTGGGTCAAGGGCATAAGGCGAAGTGATATGGATAGACGGTTCTGCCACGCGAAGGAAGCCAACATCCATTTTCCCATCCTCTAAAGCTTTCCGTTGCTCGGTAGATGTCATTTCTATATAGAGACCGCTCCACCACGGGAAAACCTCTCGAAATCCCTTTATGGTGTTAACCAGCATCGTGCCTGCTACCGTAAAACGAACCTGTCTCTTGTTCCTCTCCAACAGCTTCACGCCAAGTTCTTCCTCCAGACTTTGAATTTGTTGAGTCCACGGTGGTTGCGTCATATTCAGTTTACTCGCACGACAAAAAGCAACAGCAGTGCGCTGTCGCTTTTTCGGCGGCTCTTAGCGTTCGCTGCCCATTTCCAGCTATGATCAATCCGTTAATGAGCGCAAATATATTCCCTCCGTAGTACAAATCCTTTGGAGTAGCTCCGTGTATTTATCATCATCCGAATACAAAGGTAACGTAAAATCAAAATTTGACCATACACAAATCTTCATATCTTCAAATACAAACACGGTAGAGACTTTCTCACGAAGCCCTAACTCAAGGAATAATTCAAAATCATGTAGATGATTTATTTTCATGCTCTTACTACCAGATGCTTTCAATTGTAAATGAATTTCTTTAACCCTTATTTTTTTATTCTCACTATCTAGAGCATTTGCTGCCATTTCCACGTTTACATTAGGTAATGTTGTTTCAATCCAAACTGAATTGTATGCCCAAAGTTTACGGAATACCTGTTTAAATTTCTCTTCTTCTCTTAGATAGGAAATTAGGGTAGGATTATCATCCGTCCTATCAAAAAAGATATTTACCTGTTCAAACACAGTTTGATTTTTAATTTGCAAGGGGAATCTATCCAGATTAAAACTTTTTTGTGGGAAACGTTCCGCCACAAGGTGACTATGATCTAAGAGAGCCGTATCACACTCTATATCTTGTTCCATATCCTCTGAACAAGACCAATTCTTTCCCCATATACCCTCAACTATCTTAGCGAAATTCATCCAATTTCCTCCTCAAGCTTATTCTCGAAGGATTTTACCTGTATCATACAAGTCTAGATTTGCGCTGACAATCCCTGTTGGGTGCACACAAAAAAGCGACAGCCAAGAGCTGCCGCTTTTCCTATTCCGCGATTAAGGAGTGCTGTTCGGTGTATCCCCAGGGATCCGCGGCACATCCGGCTTGCCTTCCGGGTTGTTGTACAAATAGGTCGGTACATCTCCAATGATCAAGGAGTGGGTAATCGGGATTTTCGTCGTGACCGTCTGCTGCTCAGTCGCAAAAGGGATGACGATGCGCAGGTCGACCTCCACGAAAATATAAACCGTCGCCAGCACCATATTGATGCCTGCTTCCTTCAGCTCTGTTTCCAGCTTGGTCTTGACCGAACCAATGGGCACGAAAGTCACTGGCAATTTCGGCCCCATCGACGCCAAAAAGGAGTTCCCAGTTGCCAAACCAAGCGGGATCGTTCGGTCAACTTTTTCTTGCTCAAACTCTTGGAGCTTGTTCTGGACTCTCGCTGTTGTTTCGCCCACGATTCTCGCATATTCCTTGAAGTTGAACTGATATGCCTGAATCTGCCCCTTGTTGTTCTTCTCAATTTTGACAATCTGATTGAAGTCGACGCCTTGCTGCGAAATCCGCTTGGTTACGGCATCTGTTATCGCTTCTTTTGCCAATTGCTCAGCTTTTTGCGTCGCCAGGATCAAGAGAGTAGGCTCCAATCGATTTTGCAAAAACACAAGGGTCTGTATCGTCAAAACAAAAAAGATAACCAACGCGATCAAAAACGCTTTCGTACGTGAAAGCGGGTTTCTCCAACGCCGACGGGGTCGAAATAAGGCCAATCCCGACACCTCCCAACTGGTAAATCCTATGGTTAGAAGGTGGAAAAAAGACTACGTGTATATGGGAGGCTAATTTCTATTTTTGGAGAGAAAAAACGAGATACAAGCAAAATCCAACCAGCCCTGCGACAAACATCAATTGGGCAAAGACCAGCATCCCAAATAAAGTGAAGGCACCCGCCAAAAATGGAGCCATGAGAAAACCAGCGAAGTACCCACTTCTACTCAAGAGCCCCTGCACTCCCATCACTTTGCCGCGTAGATCATTTTGGGCTTGTTGCAAAAGTGTGCTCTCATACACCTGTGCTGCCCCAGAAAATAGACCCGCGAAAACCAAAAGCAATAGCACAGACACAGCATGGTTTGCCGCGAATGCCCCTACAATCCCCACAGAAAAAACAGCATAAGTAGCGAGCATCCCATTCACCAGCTTTACCCGCAAACGAGCAGCCACATAGGAGCCAATCAAGCCCCCGACGCTCATCGCGGTCCACATCAATCCGTGCAGGGTAGCATCACTACCACGCAATTGATCCGCCAAAAAAGGCAGCCCGTAATTATACGCAGACGTACTGAGCGATACGGGAAAAGCTAGCAGGCTAATCGTCAGAAGCACCGGTGTTTCCCGCAAGTAGCGAAGGGTGACACGAAAGCCGTTCGCTGCTTTTCCTCTGATATCCGCATCAGATGACGTAGCAAGCGCCGTGTTCCCCTTCTCCTCCCAGCAAAGTTTCGTTAGAATCCACGCAGAGAAAAGAAAGCTGGCGGCATCCAAAGCGATCACCATTGTATAACCAGAGTGATCTGTCAGCCATCCTCCCAGCATGAAGCCCATGATGCCTACCAATGACTCCAGCCTGACCTTTAATCCATTGATTTGGAGCAGTTGCTCACTCCCAAATATTTGTGGCAGGGATGCCTGAAAGCTAATGTGAAATAGCGTATACAGCATTCCATTGAGAAAAGCCGCTGCGATTAATACATACGGCGTCGGATAAAAAGCGATGGCCAAAATAGCAAGACCTGCCCCCATGTCGCTTGCGATCATGGTTCGCCTTCTGTCCATTCGATCAGCCAATATGCCTGCCAAGGGACTAAACAGCATCCCCCCTAGTTGTCTTGCAACAAAAAAAGCGGTCAACCAATAAGCACTATGTTCAAATGTAAATATCAACGCGCTACACGCGATCAAATTCATCCGTGATCCCAAGGATGACAACGCATTGACATACAAAAACCATTTCTTATTCATCTGCATCCAAACCTCCCCGATCATGACAGGTGGTTTGAATCAACGCCCCCCTCTAGTGGGTGCGTACACTGATTATGGCAGTTGACATGCGCATGCCTCCTCTTGAATGAAAATCCAAAAAAGCTTCCGTTCTTGAAACATTTTGATGGGGGACGTTTCCCCAAATCGTCCTGTACGGCATTTGTTACCGTACCTTCATAATAGGTGGTGAGTGAGCTGATTGTCGATAGCACAAAAAAGGACGCTTTTCTCTAAAAGCGCCCTAAACTCAAGTAATCCTGTTGATTTACAATGTAATAATAATGGTAAATAATTCCCTTTTCTGGTCAAGCTCAGGCTATCACTACTCTTGAAATTTGATCATATGGTGTAGGAAGTATGACTTTCGTTTGGGAGGTTATTTATGAATCTGGAACGTCTGGAACAAGCATTTGGCTCCCTCGTTTCGCCTACTCCTTCCCAGCTTAGACACGCTCTCATCTCTCTGTCTCCTTGCATGGAACAACTCGGTCCATACATCCCGGAGCCGCTAAACCTACCCTATGGACGCAAAGTATTATTCTCCACGCCACATGTAGAAGTTGTGTTGATCCATCTGCCGACAGATCAAGAATCCATCCCGCATAATCACGGTGACTCTTTTGGATGGGAATTGGTAGTCTCAGGTACGCTAACAAATATGATTTATGTCCAAACGAATAATGAAAATGAAGTACAACGAGCACAAACAACTCATGTCAGCACGGGTGAATACTATTTTGTAGAGCCTGGGGAAATTCATGCCATTCGCAACAATGGACAAAGTCCAGTTATTTCCTTAAACGTTTACAGTCCTCCATTGCGTAATTGCCGCCAATATTGTCCCTTTGAACCGCCAACTTACTACTGATTTTTGTTTGTTTACAAGTTTTCTGTTATTTCCGATAGCTCATCCGCAGAGCTGGCTACCTGTGCCACCGCTTGGTTCATATCCTCCATGACTTTGAAGAAGTTTTCCAGCTCCCGCTGAATCCGTGAGCTCTGCTCTTTACCGTCTGAGACAGCGCTCATGATTCCTTCAAAAAAGGCATTCGTCTCGTTTACTACCGCAGTGCTTGATTGCACCAGCGTCTGAATTTCTATAACGACAGACGAGAGGACTACTGTCTGTTGGTTCGTCTTCTCGATCAGCTCACGCACACCGAAGACTGACTTTTTGGTCTGTTCTGCCAGCTTGCGTACCTCATCGGCTACGACAGCGAATCCGCGTCCCTGTTCGCCAGCACGTGCTGCTTCAATCGCTGCATTTAAAGCCAAAAGATTTGTCTGCTCCGCAATCGCCGTCACGACCTCTACAATCCCTTGGATTTTTTCTGCGTTTTTCTCCATCGCATTCATTTCATCCGAGATTTGCTTGACGCTGCTCTGAATCAAGCACATTTGTTCCTGTTGTTTTTCTAGCTTTTTTTTACCTTCACGGGACAGGTCTTGTGCTTTCGTGGAAAAGCCCGTGCCATTTTCAGCAAAACGAAGCACTTCTCTCGACTGTTCTGTCAATTGCACAACAGACGCGCTGTTTTCTTCTGAGACCGCTGCCAGCTCATGCGCGGAATTGGTCAGGAGGATCCGCAGCTCGTCCTTTTTGTCTTGTTCCGCTCGACGCGCCTTTTCATGCTCGTTTTCATATTCCTCCAGCACAATTTGCTGTTCGATGCTGAGAATCTTCGTGACGGCCGTGAGGGCTTGTACGAACTCATCCTTGTTCGTGATGTTTTTTTGCAAGAGATCCATCAAGGAAACCTGCAAGTTTTGGAATGCACCCAAGTACCATTTTGGTTCCAAGCCAATTCGCATATGAATAACCGCAATTCTACTGCGCTGTTCAATGTAAGCGCTGTCGATGCGTCCGCTAAACATTTCGCAGATATGGCGGTTCAACGTTAATTTCAACCGTTCAATCGTGCTGTTTTCGTTTACAATCATCATTAAAAGCGGTTCATTTTCAATACTGGCATAAAAGTAGTCGACAATAGCGTCAATATTTTGAATGATAAGTGGCTGAAGTGCTTTCACAATGCTCAGTTCTTCTTCGGTCAGGTTGATCATTGCTAGTTGCTTCGCGAGGGTGCCTTTCCCTACAATTTGTACTTCCCCCTTTTCCTTCACCCCCTGAAAAAAAGATTCACTTTTTCCTTTCCCTTTCAATCCGAAAAAGGTGGAAAACGGACATGTGCTCATAGCCTGAACTCCTTTTATCCGAGTACATATATCTCTAGAATATCCTTTCAATTATATACCCCTTTACAAACGGGTGTAAACCGCCCACATGGGCTATGGACGGTTGTGTGAGCCTAGTAACCCCCTACATTTCCGCTTTCCTCACGACTGCCCGTTGCAGCTTCCAGCTTGTCTTGTCCCATTTCCAGTACGACTCCACATAGGCGATCGTATCCGCGTTGGCAACACCGCTGACTCTCTGTTCTCCTTTTAGTTCACAGATGCCATCGCGGTTCTCATCGATGGGCTTGAGTACGCTGAATGTGTTAGGCAAGACCTCTACTGGCGAAACCAGCTTCCCGTTCTTGTATACCCCATTTTCTTCGTAGATTTTTTTGCGGTCAGACAAATCAAGAACGACAGTTTCCCCCGTCTCCTTGATCGTCAAAGGTACTTTGTAATGATCCTGATAGGAGCCCGAAATCGTCAAGGGCTGCGGAACAGGCAGAATCGCCGGCTTGTTGTCCTTGTCTGCGAACAAATAAAACTCAGACGTCCCTGCGCTGCCCCCAGTCGGTGCCTGAAGCAAAATTTGTTGCACACCCCCTCCGGTAAAATCACAAAAGAACATCTCCGGCTGATAGGCGCCATACGGTGTTGTAAAAAAGGTTGTTTTTTTCGCAACGGGGTCTTGAACCATGATTTTTAAGTGTTCGAAGTAAGGACTGTCTGCTGCAAATCTCTTTCCTAGCAGCGTTATAAGATCTGGCTTACCATCGCCTGTCACATCCTGCCGTTTAATCTGGATTTCCTCAAACACAGTCGGAGGAGGCTGTACGTCTCTCGCCTCCAAGGCAAGAGCAGCTTGTCCCCAACCGGCTCCTGTCAACAACCATACGATACAACCAATCATACTTGCCCTCTTGCTTGTCCACATGTCGACATCCACCTTTTCATCTGCTCAGCTTATCTGTAGTATGCAAAAAATGGCTTTGGTCATACCGTCCTACACGGTAAAATAATTGAGAGGGAATGTAGAAAGTAAGGAACACTATGGCAATAAAACGTGCGGAGGTTCGCATGAGTACGAATCAAAAGGAATTACCATCACTAGCCGTAGCGGGAAAGCGGACGAGTTGACGTTCATACATATAGGATGAAGGCTTTCATCGAGGAGGCGAACTTGCATGACGACTCCCAAGCTAGAGCGCATATCAAAGGCTCCGCCTAGCCGCCGAGCACTTCGCTCTGCTTATGAACTGATTCTCACACAAATCTGGCCCCGTCTACCCGCCGCAACCGAATCCACTTGCAGGAGAATCGAACATGAAGATCAGACTCGTACAAAACGGAATCATCACTGAGGTAGAAGACATCGAAGAGGCTGCTACTCCACCTGTGAACGGGTTTTATTGGATTCATGCCACGCCATTCGATTTGGATATTTTACAGCCGCTGTTTGGACTCCATCATCTGGCTGTCGAGGACTGCATCGACGAGGAAGAACAGCGGCCCAAGCTCCAAAATTACGATGATCATTACTTTATGGTCATCAATGGCATTACCTTCCACAATCATGATATCTTCTTGCGTGAGATCAATATTTTTTGGGGCAGTAGCACCATCATCACTGTAACGAAGCAGGAGGCCCCCGAATTCACTACCATGCTGTCGATCATCCGGGAAAAAGAAGTCAATCGCCCCGATGCGTTTCTGTACTACTTGGTAGATCAAATTGTCGATCGTTATTTCGATGTGACCGAAAAAATTGAGGACCTGCTAGAAGATCTGGAAGAACAAATTTTGATGCACACGAAAAAATCCCATCTGGATCAAATTATTGGGCTGCGCAGTGAAATCTTATATGCCCGTAAAATGCTCGTTCCCCAGCGGGATTTGATTGACGCCTTACATAAAAAAGAACTCCCGCTGATTCAACCTTATCTACGGAAGTACTTTGGCGATATTGTAGAGGATGCTAGCAAAATTGTAGAGAGCTTTGAAGCTTTTCGCGACCTCATCGGGAACTTGCGCGAAGCATATCAAGCAGCGCTTGCTGGCAGAGCCAACGATATTATGCGTGTTTTTACCGCCTTGACAACGATTTTTATGCCGTTGACGATTGTGACCGGTATATACGGGATGAACTTTGATGTGATGCCTGAGCTGCATTCACCCTACGGCTACTACATCGTACTGGGATGTATGGCGGCTATCGGGACGACGATGTTTATCATTTTTAAAAAGAAGGACTGGCTCTGATTATACCAAATCGCCACAAGTGATGATCATGAGCGTCAGCATTTTGGACAAGTCACACTCATAGGGATGCTCGATATCCCGCCCTTCCTCATCCACCAAAACTCTGACGATCGGACGGCTCGGCATTCCTTTGTTCGAATCAACAACAACACCAGTCATACCATTGTTCAGGGTGACGGTCAGACCAACAGGGTAGAGTGCAATCGTATTTCGCAAAGCCTCTACATAGACTTGGTCAAACAGTTTGCCTGACCCGGAGTAGAGCACCTCCATTGCTTCGTGAGGAAGCATTCCGCGACGGTATACCCGATGCGACGTAAGGGCATCAAATACATCAGCCACAGCCATCAAGCGACCAAATGGATGAATCTCTTCTTTTTTCAGGTGCCGTGGATAACCGGAGCCATCCCAGCGCTCGTGATGTTGAAAAGCGCAGTGGGCTGCAAGCAACGGGATGTCGTCTTGCCGACGAAGCATTTCAAAACCGATCTCTGTATGTCTTTTCATGACTTCAAATTCTTCTTGCGTAAGGCGGCCCGGCTTTTGCAAAATGTTGTCTGGGATATGCACTTTTCCAATGTCGTGGAGCATACCGCCAATACTAATCTCCAACACATCTTTTTCCGAACAGCCAGTATTTATGGCGAGAGCTGTGCTATACAAAGCAACGTTAAAGGAGTGCGTGAATATGTAATTGTCGAAGGCGCAAGCATCTGCCAATAAATTCATGGCTGAATCACTGCTGTTTAATTCATCCGCAACGGTTTGCATGACATCCCGCAGCTTACGTCCCAAACCCTTTTCCGAAAAAAGCTGCTGCCATTTGTCCGGGACTTGATGAACGGTTCGGAATGTATCGTGAATCATGGACATTGCTTGTCTGCGAGTATTTTCGGAAATGACTGTCTCCACGATGATATCATCGGTGCGCTTGTCTTGAATGTAGAGACTGTTCACGTTTTTGTTTTTGAGTCGAGTGATCATTCGTTGAGTTAGTTCTACTCCGGCCCCAACGAGAATCGTTCCATTCTCTGTATAGATGGAACGAGCCAATTTATCACCCGGCTGGCATTTTTGAATGGATTTCAGTCGCATTTCCTTCCTTCGCCTTTCCTCAGGGTATCCCTATTATAGCGTGATTCGACTTGATTCTACATGAAATTTTTTCTAGATTTTCTTTTTATGTCTACCGTGGAAAGACAGTTGAGAAAAGTTTGTCTGGAAGAATCCTTGTTTGCAAGGGAGATGATTGTATGCCGCTTATCGAAAAAGAATTAACGCAGCCTCTTTCATTATGTGACCAGGATGGCTGCTTGCTTCCCGAAGCGATTGGCTGGTCCCGCTATCCGTTGCATGACTGCCAATTTAGCGGGCATTGGCTTCGCCGGAAAAAATGGAATTTTTGGTTTATCACCGCGCCTGATTGTGCGATGTCGATTGCGATGGTCAATCTGGATTATGCTGGCATTGTCTTTGTCCATTTTATCGATCTGACGACAGGGGAGACCGCAGACAGTGCCGTTACGGTTCCTTTTGGCGCAGGGATTCGGCTTGGTGCCACTGTAGATGAGGCTTGCCATTTTGCGAGTCGCAAGCTCTCTGTTTCCTTTCAGCCAGGAACCAGCGGAACGAGCGTAGAAGCCACTGCCATTTGTCCCGGCAATAAAGCTCTCTTGCTCAACATCGTGATTGATCCGGCATCCGAGTCCTTAAATGTCGTGATACCGTGGAGTGCGGAGCGCTTTCAGTTCACATCGAAGCAAACGGCCCGGCCTGTGCACGGCACCATTGCCTATAACGGGAAAACCTATTTGCTCGATCGGCAGAACTCTTTTGCCAGTCTGGATTTTGGACGTGGCGTTTGGCCGTATCACACCCGATGGAACTGGACGACCTGCTCTTTTCGTCACGCGGATGGGGTCGCAGGCTTTAACTTTGGCAGAGGCTGGACGGACGGAACGGGCATGACGGAAAATGGCTTGATGATTGATAGTGTCCTCTACAAGCTGAGTGAACAAATTCGTTTTTCCTACGATCCTGACAACCGGATGCTCCCTTGGACGCTTGCGAGTGAAGAATCTTCTGCGGTACGCCTCACCTTTACGCCGCTCTTTGCTCGAACCGAGCACAAAAATTTTGCGTTGGTGCGAACCACTCTGCATCAAGTAATCGGCCGTTATGACGGGACCCTCTCAACATCTGATGGAAAAATAATTGCGGTGCAAAGCAAGATCGGAATCTGTGAAGAGCAATCAGCCCGTTGGTAAACAAGGCTCGAGAAAACGTAAAAACCTTTGTCATGGGACAAAGGTTTTTCTATCGGCAAACCATTTGTTGTTTTACAGCATTTTCACGACAGCATCTCGACCAGTCATACCAGCCGTAATCCCCTTCTGTTCCGCCGTCGTCGTCACAGACTCCAGTGGCGCATCCAGCAATTCCTGTATGGTCTTGACCCCTACCGCACGACCAGCAAGAATTTCTCTCGCTGCTAACCGTTCATTTAATAGCCCCACATCCAGCGCTCCACACATGATGTAGCCATGATCGGTCGTTACAGCCAATAGCGTTGTCTTGGGCAAACGCACAGTGACAGCAATAGCCGTCCCCTCTGGAAAGTGGATTGGCACTACCTCGACCATCAAGATTCCTCCTTTTCTCTCCTGTCTGTTGGCGTTACCATCCTATGATGCTCAAAAGAGAAATGTGAGGTTTCCATACGGTCGTTCAAAAAGTTATCTTTTGATCACGATGTAGTCCTGAACTTGATCTTATTTTAATGCATGACGCTTGTCGGAAAGTGCTCATCCTCCATCGCGACTTTTCGTTTCATGACATCAATCATATACGTTGCGAGCATGTGAAACAGCTCTTCCTCGTCCATTTCCTCGACCAAATCCAACAAATCATCCCGAGACTGCTCTGCGAGAATGCCGACGACAACTGCTGTAATGTCCTCTTCATCGCCATTAAAATGTCCCCTGTACAGCCCGTATACTTCATCAATGAAACGCATCGCTCGTCTCCTCCCGTTTTCGATAGCATTCCCGAAAAACCGGTCTCTACGATTGGTTTTTTAACGTTGACGATATCTTTTCCCAACGTGGTCGAAACGCATTTTGCAGCATCTGCTGGTCCTTTATCGTGGTGGCGAGCACTTCACGCAGCATCTCGGGTAAGAAAAACGTAAGCTCACTGCCGAGCAGCAAATCGGGAAACATGCGATTGTACATAAACATGTCGATCGTCCCCACTCGATACAATCGCTCGCGATCAAGCGGTTGGCCGTTGACTTCAATTTGGATAATTTGCGGCTGGTCATCCTCACTGTAGCGGATGCGCAATCCGTCCACACACATCCAGCCTTCTATTTTCCCGCGAAAACCGTACCCTCGCAGCTCCCGATGAACCATTTCCGGTTGAATGGCTTGCTCCAGAACGGTGGTGAGCTGCGCGCCTGTAATCGTGACCGCACAGGCATTGATCGGATGGGGCATACTGTGCAGCAAATCGGCAAAAGACAAGCTACCCCGCGGCAAATCTGCAAGCAATAGTCCTCCATTTGCCATGCCGATCTCAGCATCCGTCCATTTGCGAATACTCGCTGCGATGAAGGAACCATAGGGAGTCTCCTCCGTCCAGCCTATGTGCATGTCTTGCTCCAGTTGAACAATCGGCTGAAACAAACGATTCTCTGCCCATACTTTTTCACTCTCAATGAACTGGCTTACTGATTCGTCTACCTGATACTGTTCTGTCTGAAAAAGCTCTGCTTGCACTTCTGTAATCCTTTTACGTTTCCCGTCCCAAACGAGCTTTACATGACCCACATACTCACCAAATCGCCCCGCTTGTGTGATCAAGGTGCCTCCCAGGCGTTCTCCATGAGGAAGAGCCCGGTGAGAGTGTCCGCCCAAAATGATCTCCAGCCCATCGACTTCATTAGCCAGCACACAATCTGTCTGATAGCCGAGATGCGATAGCAAAATGACAACATCCACAGACGAGCGCAGCGCTGCAATCTGCTCACGCAAAATCGGGATCGGTTCCTTGATCTCCCATCCCATACTTTGATAGGAGGGGCCAAAAGGAATCGTCATTCCCAAGATCGCCAGCCGCAGCTCACCTATGGTATGAATAACATATGGTACAGCCCAAGACGGGACAGCATTTGTTGTCGGTTCAAACAGATTGCCCGTAATGATCGGGAAGCGTGCATCTGTATACAGTTCATTCAGCTTGTCTTTTGGGAGTGTGATGCCTTCGTTGTTTCCGATCGTCGCGTATTGAATCCCGCTTCGGTTCATGATCTCGACGTTAATTTTCCCAAAGCTCGCTTCCGATCGGATATCCATTCGATCCATATGGTCTCCAATATCGACCGTCAGCACATGCTCTCCCCTGCCCTCCCACTCTTCTCGGTGCATCCTCAGGCAGGTTGCAATTCGCGGCATCGTATCAAAATGGCTGTGCAAGTCATTCGTGTGCAAAATGTGTAAGGTACAGGTGTCAGCCACGACTTTCCCCTCCCTCTCGTCTTATTATCCAAAAATCGCTTCCCCGATCATTTGTATAGCAATTCCCAATATCAGAACACGCAAAAACAGCACGATGGTACGCCCCTTCATCTTACTGGCGGCAATCGCTCCGAGCTTTCCGCCCGCCCATGCCCCTGGCGCGAGCATCGCTGCATACAGCCAGTGTACGTTGTCATGGAAGATATTCGTGATTGATCCAACCACCGCTGATAAAAAGATGACTAGCATGGACGTAGCCGTCGCAATGTGTGGCGGAAAGCGAAACAAAATCATCATGGCTGGAACCATCAGGATGCCGCCCCCCACGCCAAATAGCGACGAGGTAATCCCGACAAAGAAGGCAATCGTAATCACGGACCATTTGCTATACCCGTACACATATTCATTTCCTTCGTTGTCGATGAAGTGGCGTTGGACTTCCCACTCAATGCTGCGTGGCTTGATTTTGTCTTTGACCATCAATACGACGAACATGCAGAGCTGAAACAAGCCAAACAGCAGCGAAAAGCCCTCCACTGCTAGTAATGTATTAAGATACACGCCCACAATAGCACCCGGCGCACTCCCAATAAAAAAGAGCATAGCACTCTCTTTATCTACTTTTTTTTGCTTGAGAAAAGAAAGGGAGGAAGAAAGGGCGGTTACCGCAATCACGATCAGCGAAGTCGCGGCCGCTACTTGCGGATTCATCGATCCAGGCATGTACCAGTTCGCAAAATACAGCAGAGCAGGCACGAAAAAAATCCCACCACCCAGACCCGCGATACTGCCAATGACGCCAGCCACGACTCCGATGATGACAAATAAGATGGCAATTACTACAAGCATGAAACTCCCCTTCTTTCTTGCTACGTGGAGAACAGGTCCATCTGACGAGGATTCAGACCAGTAGGTGCAAGGCCAAGCATCTCCGAAAACTGCTTCGCATTCGCTGCTGCATCTCCTCCAGAGTTATTGTTGAACAAAATGCAGACTTCATCCGCTTCCTGTTCGAGCAGTCTGATGTGTTCAACCCACTCTGCAAGCTCTGTCTCACTGTATCGATATAAATAACGGACATCACGCCAATTTTGTCCCTCTCCGGGATCTCGCCAGCCTGCTTTGTTGCGCCCATGAAAGCGAACCAACGCCAAGGATGCCTTCGTCACGGCAGGAACAATCGGGACTGAGCCTTTTCCCACTTGTGGTTCATCACATACGACATGTGTCGCTTCGATCTTGTGCAAGAAATCCAGCGTTCGCTCCGAATACCGTGCTTCAAACCAGGTTTGATGGCGAAACTCCACCGCAAACGGATACGCCTGCATGGCTTGGCGGCAAGCGGTCACATACTGGACATGCTCTCGGGTACAATCGAACCACGGTGGAAACTGAAACAGCAATGCTTTGAGCTTGCCAGCCTCCACGACTGGCTGAATGCTCTCTTCGAACTGACGAAACAATTCCCGTCTGCTTCCCGAAGCGTCCCCTCGTTGATGTCCCGTCATCCCTTGATGAGGCTTGACGATAAATCCAAATCGTTCAGGTGTATCCTTCACCCACGATTCATAATTTCGCTGTGGTAAAATAGCGTAAAAAGAACTATCCACCTCTACAATGGGAAAGTGGCTGGCATATACGGACAGCTTGTCTCGATTGCGTACACCTTGTACGTACAATTCGTGCTGATCTCCCCAGCCGCAAACTCCCACTTGTATCGTAGTCATCGATTGCTAACCTCCAAACATGGCCGAATGAGAAGAAGGACGGAAGCCGAATGAAAAATCCCGCTTGGTTGGGTGAACCCTTTGCGATTAAGAATAACAAAATATTCCTGACGAAAAAAGTAGCGAAACGCCTCCTGGCCGAAGCACAAGAGGCGTTTCCTTTTGAGTATTCTGCTTTGCTCACAGGTCGTGGAGCAACGATTACGGCCTGTGTACCGATGCCCATCTCACCTGACAAGCATGTGTTCGCTTGGGATGAGAAAACATTTCTTCAAGCTTTGCAGCACATCCGCAAGCACAATCTTCAATGGTTGGGTGTCTTGCATACACACCCCCATACGCCGCCAATCCCTTCTGCACGCGACATAGCTGGCTGGCATTATCCCACGCTCAGCTATTGGATTGTGGGACTCGCATCCGAACAGCCAGAATGGCGTGTCTATCAATGGGCACTGGATGGAAACTGCGGCTCCTTTGAAGCACGCGATTACACACTGACAGATGCAGCTTGTGACGATGAGGAAACCACTCCTTCTTCTGCTCCAAAAAACTCTTGATACAAAGCAATCACAGCACGGTCTGCCTCTTCGGCTTTTACCCCGAACATCATGCTTACCTCCGATGACCCCTGATTGATCATTTCCAGATTGATTTTCGCAGCAGCCAGCGCAGCTGTGGCTCTCGCTGTTGTCCCAACAGATTGGCGCATACCCTCCCCGACAATCATGACGAGTGCAAGACTATGCTGAATAGCGACATCATCAGCGAACAGCTCTCGGCGGATGCGCTCTACAATCCGCTGCTCCTTCTCTTCCGTAAGATCGCGCTCGCGCAAAATGACAGAAATGTTATCAATTCCAGACGGTGTATGCTCGTACGAGAGCTCTTCCTCCTCCAGAATTTGCAGCAGCTTGCGGCCAAAGCCAATTTCACGGTTCATCAAATACTTGCTGACGTAAATGCTACAAAAGCCGCCATCACTTGCAATACCCGACACCCTATTGGTAGCAGATCCTCGCTCGGCCACAATCATCGTACCAGGCGCAGACGGATTGTTCGTATTTTTGATGCATACGGGTATATCTGCTTGATACGCCGGAATCAACGCTTCCTCGTGGAACACACTAAAACCGGAATAGGACAGCTCCCTCATCTCTCGGTACGTAATCTCTGTCACCTTTTTCGGATCGGCAATCAGATTCGGATTGACCACATACACAGAGTCGACATCGGTAAAATTCTCGTAGACCTCTGCCTGAACTGCCGCAGCCAGAATCGATCCCGTAATATCCGAGCCACCGCGTGAAAAAGTAACCAGATCACCGGCACGCGAATAACCGAAGAAGCCAGGGAAAATGACGATTCCCTCCCGCTCTCGCAATGTCGCCAAATTGGCATACGCTTCTGGGAGGATATGAGCTTTGCTTGCTTCATCCGTAACCAGCATTCCTGCATCCTTTGGATTGATGTAGGTCGCCACCTCGCCCAAGCTCTGCAAATAACGAGCGACAACCTTGGCGCATGTATCCTCTCCAGCAGCTTTGACCGCATCCATGAATCTTTCCTTGGACAAGCCCGCCTTGTTTGCGAGAACCTCCCCGAGCTCTGCTTCAATCGCTTGACCAATCTCGGGAGAAAGCCCGAGACCTGCCACAATCTCCTGATAGCGCACGAATATTGCTTGTCTCGCTTCCTCTGTAGGCTCCCCAGCCAAAAATCGCTCAGCATAGGCGATTAACAAATCAGTAACCTTCGTGTCTTCCTTGTGCCGTTTCCCAGGTGCCGATACAACAATAAATCGTCTGTCCCGATCCGCCATAACAATTTGGCATACTTTTTTTATTTGCTCGGCATTCGCCAATGATGTTCCCCCAAATTTTGCAACCTTCATGATCGATTCCTCCACCCAACTCTCACGTCTTATGCTTTTACTAGCTTAATTTATCCGCACAAAAAGAACAAGTGTCTTTTCCACGAGGACGAACAGGAATAATCATTAAGATTTGTCGCATAGTAACGGGGAGTACATCTCCATGTACAGCTACCTAGCATGAAAGTCTCTGATAAAGAGGTGAACGGATGAAAAAGCATATCCTCTTTTTCCCCCTTTTGCTCGCTGTCATTCTTGCTCCTTCCTTTAGCGAGACAGCCAGTGCCATTCGGGAAAAAAATCGCGAGTATTACGAAACAAGGGGAGATATCGTTTGGGAAGTGCCGACAGAGAGCAAGGTGATTGCCCTTACCTTTGACGATGGTCCTGATCAGGTGTACACTCCTCAGATCGCATCGCTGCTAAAGCAGTACCAAGCAAAATCTACCTTTTTTGTCGTAGGCAATCGTGTGAGCCAGTACCCGGAAATTGTCAAATCACTCGCGAATGATCAACATGAGATTGCCAATCACACTTACAGCCATCCAGATATTCGAAAGCTGTCAGCGAATCGACTGTTAGAAGAGGTGCAAAAAACGCAGGAGACGATTTATTCGGCAACAGGGGTTCGCCCTACCCTCTTTCGTCCTCCGGGGGGATATTATAACGAGAGCGTCGTCGATACAGCCAAGCAAGCCGGTTTTCTTGTGGTCATGTGGTCGTGGCATCAAGACACACGTGATTGGAGCGATCCGGGTGTAAAAAAAATCGTCAATAAGGTTTTGAACAACGCGCGAAATGGAGACATCGTGCTATTTCACGATTACGGAGGCAATCGCAGACAGACCGTTCAAGCTCTCGAGGAAATATTACCTGAACTGAAAAATAGAGGGTATAAGTTCGTCACAGTCAGCGAATTGTTGAGAAGATATGGACGTGCGAAGCAGGTTGACTATCCTTAGATTTTCTTCCCATGAAAAAGTGCCCCTCGCTTAAAAGGGGCACTTCTTCTCTGATCGATTTGATTATTTCTTTTCGTCCTCCAAAATAGAATCCGTCTCTACCTGAACTTTTACGGGTACAGGCTGTTGCTGTGTGGGGACGATATCACCCTTTTGCATAAAGTCTGCGATCATCTTATTCATATCCAAACCGGATACGTCTTTCAGCATCTCTGGCAGTTGGGCCATCAGCTTCGTAACATTCCCGCTCAGACGATTGACGCCATCTCCCTGACCGCCTCCTGCATCCACGATCGTTACCTTGTCGATCGCCTTCATTGGCTCGGCAATTTTCTCAGCTAACTCAGGGAGCATTTTCGCAATAATATCGAGGATTGCCGCATGACCGAATTTCTCAAATGCTTCAGCCAGCTTCTCTTTCCCTTCTGCTTCGGCTTCGAGCTTGAGGCGTGTGACTTCTGCCTCAGCGCTACCACGTGCTTTTTCAGCCTCGGCAATCGCCAAACCTTCCAGACGCTTCTGCTCCGCATTTGCTTTTGCTTCCGCTTCAATGCGGTACTTGATCGCGTCTGCTTCTCTCAGCTTCTTCGCTTTTTCCGCTTCTGCCGCCTGTTCCACAGAGTAGCGGTCGGCGTCGGCCTTTTTCTTCACTTCCGCATCATATTGCTTTTCGCGGCGAAGAATTTCTTTTTCCTCCAGCTCGATTTCCTTCTGCTTGCGGACGAGATCGACCTTCATCTCTTCTTCGGTTACCTGCTGTTTGGCCACAGCTTCTTGCAGCTTGTAGGCTTGGTCCGCGCTCGCCTTCGCTTTGTCCTGCTCTTGCTTAAACGCCGCTACCTTCAGCTCTTTTTCCTTTTCAGCTTCGGCAATGTTCGTTTCCTTCAACAGCTCTGCCTTGCGTGCCTCTTCCTCTGCCTGCGCCTGCTTGATCCGCGCTTCCTTGTCCGCATCAGCCTGCGAGATGGTCGCATCGCGCTTCACTGCAGCGATTTGCGGTATTCCAAGGGCAGCTAAATAGCCATTTTTGTCCCGGACATCCTTGATCGTGAAGCTGACAACGGACAGCCCCATTTTCTTCAAATCCTTTGTCGCTACCGATTGCACCTCTTGCGCGAATCGCTCACGGTTCTTGTAAATTTCCTCTACCGTCATACTGCCGAGGATTGCCCGCAAATAGCCTTCGAGTACTTCCTGTGCTTCTGTGCGCAGTGCCTCGTCACTCTTGCCCATGAATTGCTCGGATGCAGTCGCGATATCTTCAATCGAGCCGCCTACCTTGATGATCGCTACGCCATCTGCCATGACAGGAACACCCTGCTCGGTATATACCTCAGGCGTCGATACGTCCAGCTTATGAGACAGAAGACTCAGAAAGTTTGCTTGTTGAAAAATAGGGAGGATAAATGCGCCGCCTCCGCGGACGATCTTCATTTTGCGTCCAGATTCGTCACTGAGTACGTTTTTCGAGCCGAGATAGCTACCCGTCACGATCATGGCTTCATCTGCACCCACTGTTTTGTAACGGGCCCAAAAGGCAATACCCAAAACAAGAAAGACTGCAACGACAACACCTACTACCGTCAAAACGCCGGGATCTAACATCACTTCTCATCTCCTTCGCCAGATTCAGTGTAAAAGGGGATCACATACAAGACATGGTCACGCACTTCGACTACGACGACACGGGTTCCTTGCGAGATAATCTCGCCCTCAAGACTCGCCGCCATATGGTAAGTAGTTCCACTAATCATCGGCAGCAACACTTCTCCCAGTCCTTCTGATGGGATCGTCGTCCCGACTTCCCCTAGCTTTCCCCCTAATTGACTCATGGAATAGCTCGTGGAATTTTCTGCATGGCTCATCGGCTTTACCCACAGGAAGTAAGAGGCAAGAGCCAAAGCGATGCCAATGACAGCAGCCAGCATCAACACGACAAGCGCACCAAGCGCAGTGTATCGAGATAGCAGATACCCCGCTCCACCAAAGGCAGTCATGCCACTGACCAACAAAATGGGCTGTGCAAAAGGCAGATGCAGATGTCCCAGCCAATCCGAGAGCGTATCGCCAAACAACAGCGAGATGAGCGTGTAGATTAGACCAAGTACAAGGCAGACCATGAAGACGGTTTCAAGTACGCCCACGACTGTTCCCCCTTTCTAAAATTGCCTCTATAGTGCATACGAGTGAGGTGGAAATTAGTTTCATAAATAAGGAAATAATCCCTTTTCTTATCGCTTTTTCTGTTGAAGGACTCTCTGGATACGGCGAATTCCTTCCTCGATATTTGCCGGGCACTCCCACGAATAGGTGAGTAGCAGCCTGCCCGCTTCCGCTCGGCAAAAAGCGTAAGTAAAAAAAACACCGCTCCTCTTCACTAAGAAAAGGGCGGTGTCTTTCGTTTTTATTCTGCTCGGCTCAGCATATTTCCCAAGTACATCGGTTGATAAGTGGGATCAGACAAGACTTGCTTGACTTGATCCGGGCGTGTCTTGTGGTCGTTCGGCAGTTGCTTCCACTCGTCTAGCGTGACCCAGCCAGCCCATTCGATTTCTTCGTCGACGATACCACCTGGCGTAGGGTTCGTCTCTTCACCGACGAGCTTCGCCAAAACTCCTACTCCGACTGTATGCTTTCCGTTTCCTTCCTGATCGATCCGATCGTCTATCCAGATCAATCGCTCCATTTCCACGAGGAGTCCGGTCTCTTCCATCACTTCTCTTTTCGCCGCGTCTGGAATCGCTTCTAAATACTCTACGATTCCCCCTGGCAGGTTGTAAAAGATGCCCCGTTGTGTCTGCTCACGGATGAGAAGGACTTTCCCTTCGTGTTCCACTACTACGGTGACTCTCAAGCGAATCGCTGACATTTCGCTCGCTCCCTTCTCAGATGGCAGGTGTACGCGTAACATTCAGGGAATCGACACCGGAGTGCGCCAACCATTCCTGTAATGCCATAAGTCCATATTGTTCCAAGAACTTTGCTTCAGAATCCGCGATTGCATGAAGCATCATGAACCTGATTACGTCCTTGCCGTTTGTATAATATTCAAGTCCAGCCTCTTCATAATAGGCAGGGGTCAGTACCATATGATTCAAAACCGATTTTTCCACGATTGTATCCCCGAGCGAAAAGATGCTCCCAGACTCCATACGGGTAGATTGACTCTCCCATTGACGAATTACCTGGGCTGCTACTCTTGCCAAATGCGTGATCATTCTCTGCTCGAACTGATAGGAATAAACGAGGTACTCCGTTGCAACCATTTTGTGTAGCTCAAGCGTAGCATACGTCCACCATCCTCGCTTGCGCGTAGCCGGATAGACGGCTATCAGGATATCCGCATCTTCCGATTGATACAGATCGCCTTGACTCCCAAAAAAGCGGTGGCAATGATCCATTAATTGCTTTACTACTATCATATGTGTAACCCCGCTCCAGTAAGTATGAAAACCTCTTACGACTGCCTGCTCATAGAAGAGCAACTGCTGTGGAAAGGTTTGTGCTCGCCCGAAAAAAGCATGCCTGGATACGTAGGCATACTTCGTTGATGGTGGGCAGCGTTATCTTGTATATACGAACATTTTATCATTGAGTAGAGCGAATGTACATGTTTGAACACGCACAAAAAGCCCATACGATTAGATTACTGTTACCTTTTTCCATCCCCTCTCGTCTTGTTAATAGCAATTCCACTTTTCAGGAGGAATCAGGCACTTATGAAAAACAAGACAGCTTGTCTCGTCCTTTCTATTAGTCAAAGCGTATATGCCATTTTCTTATTGGCTTGGGTAATTTCTGTTTTTTTTACCATTGTGCTTCTACCTGAAGATGAATATGATACTGGAGCGCCAGAGGTGTTCTATACGATCCTATCGTATCCGCTTGTACTACTTGCCTCAGCGATGGGCAGTTGGTACTACTATCACAAGTTGAAATTCAAAACGAGTTACGCACTCAACGCCATTCCTTTACTTTGGGTCATTCCGATGGCGGCATTTATGATCTTATTGTGGAAATTCAGTTTGTCTACGTAGATAAGCCCTCCACGGAAGAATAATTTGCCGTCTTAACCACCATGTTGCATTATCATGGAAGCTGTGCATATAATAAATGCATCAAAAAAAATTGATGAATGAGGTCGTAATCCATGAATGACATCAAGCAAAAGTTGGAGCTATATGAGAAAAAATTCAAAGCTCTCGCTGATCAGAAACGTTTAGAAATTATGTATGAGCTTTGTCAGAGAGGAAAAACATGCGTGTGTGATCTCACTGAAATTTTTGACATGCCTCAATCCAAGTTATCTTACCATCTCAAAATCTTATTGGACGCCAATCTGATTATAAAAGAGACGAAAGGTACATGGAGCTACTATGATTTAAATGATGGCGAAGTGAATCATCTGTTATCGGAAGAGCTTTGTTGTATTTTCAGGAAAACAGGTAAAGGAAGCTGCTGCTAATTTTTTTAGACATTATATCAATTTTTTTTGATTAATAGAATATAAATTAAAGGAGGAAGATGAAAATGAAGTATGTGCACGTTGGGATTAACGTTACCAATCTTGAGAAATCTATTGAGTTCTATCAGAAAGTTTTTGGGGTTAATCCAGTAAAGGTAAAACCTGATTACGCTAAATTCCTGCTTGAAACCCCTGGATTAAACTTTACCTTAAATGCTAGGGACGCGGTTAGCGGAAATCAAGTCAACCACTTCGGATTCCAGGTTGCAACTGCAAATGAAATCCTGACTCATAAGGAAAGACTAGAAAAAGAAGGCTTTTTCGCTCGTGACGAGATGGATACGACATGTTGTTATGCCGTTCAGAATAAATTTTGGGTTACTGATCCAGACGGTAATGAGTGGGAATTTTTCTACACAAAGTCTGACAGTGACGTTCATAAAATTGAATCCACATCTTGCTGCTAAGACAAAGTAGGAGGCCCAATGAAACAATTATCATTTTTAGATCGCTTCTTGACCCTTTGGATCTTCCTTGCTATGGCAGTAGGGGTTATTATCGGAACTTTCTTTCCTACTTTCACAAATGGATTAAATAGCTTACAAATTGGTACAACATCCGTACCGCTTGCTATAGGCTTAATCCTGATGATGTACCCCCCTTTAGCTAAAGTTCGATATGAAGAAATGGGACGTGTATTTAAAGACCTTAAGGTTCTTGTGCTATCCCTCATTCAAAACTGGGTTATAGGGCCGGTTTTGATGTTTTTATTAGCCATCATTTTCTTGCCAGATAAACCTGAATATATGGTGGGTCTGATCATGATTGGATTGGCACGTTGTATTGCCATGGTAATTGTGTGGAATGACCTCGCAAAAGGTGATGCAGAATATGCTGCTGGACTTGTGGCTTTCAATTCTGTGTTTCAGATGCTTTTTTTTTCGATATATACGTATGTCTTTGTCACCGTAATTCCGGAATGGCTTGGTATTCAGGGTGCAGTCATTAGCATTACGATGGCGGAAGTAGCAAAATCGGTGTTTATTTACCTGGGTATTCCTTTTCTTGCAGGGATGCTGACACGCTTTACTTTTGTAAAAGTGAAAGGCAGATATTGGTATGAAAAAGTGTTCATCCCAAAAATTAGCCCTATGACTCTGATTGCCTTACTCTTTACCATCATTGTCATGTTCTCAACACAAGGAGAAAACATCCTAAGCGTTCCACTTGATGTTGTTTGCATCGCGATTCCACTTCTCATCTATTTCATTTTAATGTTCTTTATCTCTTTCTATATGGGTAAAAAGATTGGCGCTAATTATCCGGTTACTACGACGCTTGCTTTCACAGCGGGAAGTAATAACTTTGAATTAGCTATCGCTGTAGCAGTCGGGGTGTTTGGAATTCATTCAGGTGCCGCCTTTGCAGCCGTCATCGGTCCTCTTGTTGAAGTTCCTGTGATGATTGCATTGGTTCATGTAGCTTTATGGTTCAAGCGCAAATATTTTAGCAGCACATTTTCTAATGAAAACTGAAAAGGTGTGTACATCATGGAAAACAAAAAAACAATTTACTTTTTGTGTACAGGAAATTCTTGTCGCAGCCAAATGGCAGAAGCATGGGGAAAGAAATACTTGGGTACCATGTGGAATGTTTTATCTGCTGGGATTGAAGCCCATGGTGTGAATCCAAATGCCGTTCGAGCGATGAGAGAAGTTGGCATAGACATTTCCCATCAAACATCAGATGTCATAGATCCAAATATTTTAAACAAGGCCGATCTAATCGTGACACTATGCAGCCATGCAGATTCTGTTTGCCCAACCACTCCTACTCATGTAAAACGTGTCCATTGGGGATTTGACGATCCGGCGGGAAAAGAATGGTCTGAGTTTCAACGAGTTCGTGATGAAATTGGCGCGCATATTAAGAATTTTAGCGAGACAGGAGAATAAATTTCATCCCCTCCATCATAGGATGGGATGGCTCCACAGAGTCACCTTCTACGTGATCGCCTGGTAAAAAAACGATTATGATCAAGATCAAAAGCCCTCCCCCGGATTGTTGGTCAAGACCCCATTTAGTAGACATTGAAATAAGCCCTAGGCTATAAGCTGACGTCGGTATTTGATATTATCCCCCTTTAGGTAGACAGTTAAGAGATTGACTCTTACTGTTAATTTGGAGGGGATTTTTTCATGAAAAGATTACAACATACTCATTCAGCTATATCGAAATATAAAGCAGTTCAGATGTATCTTGAATGTGGTTTAGGCTATAAACGCGTTGCTAAAGAGTTGAATATTCCAGAGGCTTCAATAAGACGCTGGGTTAAATACTACGAAAATGAAGGCATGGCTGGGCTAGAAGAGAAACGTGGGAAATCAAAAGGTTTGAACAAAGGCAGGCCGAGAAAGGACCCTCTGAGCCCTGAAGAGGAATTAATTAGATTACGCGCGGAAAATGAATACTTAAAAAAGCTTTGGGCGCTTCAAAGGGGGGAAAGAAAACCGTAAGTAAAATCGCCCAATATGCCGTTGTAGAGCAACTCTCAGTCAATGGATATAGTATCTCAATGCTTTGTGAAATCGCTCATGTATCCAGAAGTGGATTTTACAAATGGCAGCGAAGACGTGGTACACCTTCGTCTAAACAACTGGAGGATCAATTTTTAAAAGAAAAGATATTAGAAGGGCATCAACGCTTACGTGGCATCTTAGGATATCCTCGAATGCAAATTTGGGTGAAGAAGACGTATGGTATACATGCAAACCATAAAAGGATTTATCGTTTAATGAAACAAATGGGGATACAAGCTCAGATCCGCAAGAAGAAAAGGTTTTATGGCAAAAAGGAAGTTTGTGTCGTTTCTGATAATGTTTTAAACCGAGAGTTCCATGCAACCTGTCCAAATGAAAAATGGGTTACGGATATTACTTATATTCCGTATAAACAGAAAAACCTATACCTGTCCGCTATATGTGATCTATTCAACAACGAAATCATTGCTTTCCACCTTAGTGCCAGGAATGACTTACAACTAGTGATTGATACATTGGAAAAAGCTCGAAATGTACGCGAAACAAAAGGTGTCCTCCTCCATAGTGACCAGGGGTATCAGTATACTTCTAGGCATTTTAGTAAACTTCTGAAACACTACAAGATGAAAGCAAGTATGTCTCGAAAGGGCAACTGTTTGGATAACGCCTGTATAGAGAGTTTTTTTGGACATTTTAAATCAGAGTGCCTATACATACAGTCTTTTGAATCTGAAGAGGCGCTCAAAACCGCTATAGATGAGTACATACGGTTTTATAATTACGAAAGGTTTCAGGCAAAATTAAACAACCTTAGTCCGGTGGAATACCGTACCAAGGTTGCTTAGGACCTATCAGTTTTAAGGCTGTCTACTTGACGGGGGTAAATATCATTCCAGTGCGAAGGGTGGTCAGTTCGGATGTCTAGAAAGCGTAGGTATTACCGCGAGGATCGAAGACGGCCTGAATACCTGGAGGAGGATGACTGGGAAGATGACGAGGATAATCCCGGCGACATTGATCGATCGGTACGGAAAACGTCTTGGGGGCTGCTGGCTGTATTGAGTTTCGGCGTGCTCCTCTCGATTGCTCAAGCCCTATACGTTCCCTCTGGACCATTGCCAGCAGGTGACGTCGAGTAGTTTCGGTCAGTCGTGGACGTCTTCAAGCAGAAGAGATAGGCACAGGGCGGGTAGTGAACTTAGACGATCAGAACCTTGTTAGAGCAGCTCTTGATGAGACGATAAAGCGCGGTGACGTCATCCATAGGTGATGGGCGTTGTGCAGCGCTACATATCCTCTGCTGCTTGCGTGGGGAACTCTCAGTGTGCAGTGTGCGGAATGATGTTTAATTTTAGGACGATTTTGAATTGAGACTAGGAGGGGAGAAGCGTGGATATCGGGGAAACGCATGTAGAGCTGCCGCGAGTGTCATCGACTCATTCACGAGTGATGTATGGAAACTTGATTCAGATTGCAGATAATCTCGACTTCCGGAATCCCATATTCAACGGTCGGGCGAAACGAAATCGGTCATTAGGGAGTGCCCAGGCGTTTGTAGTTGAGCTGGCACTTGCAGACCAGTCGTTTCGGGAGAAACTGAAACGCTACATGATCAATGGTGGAACACAGTTTATTTATACCTCGGATTACATGGATAGGTATTTGAAATGAAGAAAATCAGTCCTTTCGGATTCCCGCTTCCCGGTTCGTTCCAGATCGATAGGGGTACAGCCGAGATACGTGTAATTTTGGGTCACAGTCTTACAATAAGTGGTAATTGTGGTTTTTCAGAGCAATTTCAAAAAGTAAGTTTTATGACACAATAAAAATTAGCTGAAATTGGCGTCTCATAAAGTAGCTTATCTTAATTTGCCACATGTCTCTTTCCTAAAGCACTTTATGACATAGCTGAAAAATGCGATTAAATCAACACATGAAGCTGTGCGTATGTATACCCTATAGATACCGTCTATAGACCATCACCAGACCATTACAAGACCCTCTATATTCTATTATCTTAAGTGCCGGGGGTATTGTGAAATGTCTTTTGCTACTGTCTAAAACTAGAAATAAAATATAGGTGAAACTTCCATGAGGTCTGTGATAGTTCTATAAACTATAAAAAACTTCACAAATTAGATAAAATTGTAAATTAATACAGTATTGACAATTTTATTACTATGATGCATTCTATCTATTGTAAGAATTGGAAATTTAAGGAGGTTTTAAAAATGAAGAAACAATTAGTCGCATTACTTTCCGCTACAGCTATTTTAGCTAGTGCATCTCCTTCTTTTGCTGCTACAACAGATGTAGTTACCACTAAGGAGGCTGCTACAACAGATGTAGTTACCACTAAGGAGGCTGCTACAACTGAAAAATCAACTCAACAAGTTAAACCACTAGATGACTACATTCGTGTTTCATTGGTAGTAAATACTCCTTACACACTATCTGGTGACGATGTTGACATCATCACTGGTAGTAGCAGCAATGTTGAAATTGACGGCAAAATTATCAAATTCACTGCAGCAGGAACTTATGTGATTCAAGTAAATGGTTGGTTTGATGATGATGAATATATTTTCACTGTAACCGCAAAGTAAGTCAAAAACGAAATAACACAGGCCCCCTGTGGTTTACTAAGAAGGGGATCTGTGTTATTTCATTATTGAAGGTATCGCTACATTTCGATTAGGCAGTGAATATATCCATTCTTCAAGAGAGGAAGGAAGCAAGTGAATGCTCAACAAGTTACTAAACAGGATCGTATTTCATCTATTGACATTATTCGTGGTCTAGCTCTTTTTTTTATACTTCTAGTTAATATGCCTGATTTTTATATGGATTTTTCAAAAATTGTAGAACCTCAGACTGAAGATGCTTGGCTAAGACTCTCCTATGATCTATTTATTCAAAGGAAATTCTTCACTATTTTTTCTTTTTTGTTTGGTATTGGGTTTTATATTTTTATGTCCCGAGCCGAAGAAAAAGGTGAGAAACGGATATATCTTTTATTTATACGTCGTCTTCTAGCGCTACTTATCTTTGGGTTCATACACCACATGATTTGGCAAGGAGATATTCTTAGAGACTATGCGGTATCTGGCATTCTGTTATTGCCTTTCTATAATAGAAAGCCTACAACTATATTCACGTGGGTAGCTGCGTTAATAGTTATTCATTTTACGGCTACAGTTTATTGTATGATTTATTTCCTTATGCCTAATGATGGCCTTCATATGTTTAGTGCAATCTCCTTTTTCACAGGAACAAAGTTTCAGATATGCATAATGTTTCTATTGGGACTCTATGTTGGAAAAATTCGTATTTTTACACGTGTATCTCAATCATCTTTGTTGATCCGTAGGGTACAAGTAGTATCACTAATAATCAGCCTGCCTCTTTTATATGGAATTATATGGACACACCCTGCAATATTATTAGGCTCAACCAAACTCCAAAATCATGCTAATCTACAAACTTTATTTGTCAATTGCAGTGGGATTCCTCTAGCGTTGCTCTATCTCTCGACTCTCGTTTTTATACTTGAAAAAAAACGAGCCCAGCGATGCTTGCAACCAATTCGAAGTGTTGGACAAATGGCACTCACCAATTACTTACTTCAAACGACAATAGCTATGGTCATAGCTAAAGTTTTTGGTGTTAATATAAGCAACTCACTAACAAAAGATCTATTTATTTCAATTGGGATATATGTAATCCAGATGGTTTTTAGTGTTCTTTGGTTAAAATCATTTCAACACGGTCCGATGGAGTTACTGTGGCGAATTCTTACTTATGGACGCATAAGAAATAAGGTTTCTCAAACACACGTTAATTAAAGGGGAGGGGGAAGTCTGGCACAGTTTCTCTAGATACCCTGAAGAAGGGGGGAAAAATCAGAACGCAAATTTGCAATTTTCACACATAGGTACTGGATTGTGCGGAACCTTCTACCATAATGTTTTAAAATCGAAAATAATCGGATGGGAGTGTATGATATTGCCATCCGATTATTTATTGATGTGTATAGGGAGGGAAGTTATGTTCATACTTGTCCGGTTTATTATTCATGGTATCTTAGGAGTTGCATTAATGGTTGCAATAAGGAATCACACATTCGTGAATACAATGGAGATAGCATTGATAGCGCTTCTACTATCTTTTTCTGCTATTTCTCTGTTTTTAGACTATAGACAAGAAAAAGGGATGACAGGAAAATTCCAAGGAGCTTTGTTTTCGCATACAGGCGTGAATGCGTTTGTTATTTTTCAATACTTCCTTTTTTAAAAGTCCACTTATTAGAATCGGGTGTAATAAAAAATACGTGTCTGAACGAATCAGACACGTATTTTTACGTTATCGAAATAATTATCCGATAGAACCTTCCATCTCGAACTTAATGAGACGGTTCATCTCTACCGCGTACTCCATCGGCAATTCTTTTGTGAATGGCTCGATGAAGCCCATTACGATCATCTCAGTCGCTTCTGCTTCTGACAAACCGCGGCTCATCAGGTAGAAGAGCTGATCTTCGGATACTTTGGATACAGTCGCCTCGTGCTCAAGGGTGATGCTATCGTTCATGATCTCGTTGTACGGGATCGTGTCGGACGTGGACAGTTTATCCAGAATCAGCGTATCGCACTTGATGTTGGACTTAGAGCCTTCCGATTTGCGTCCAAACTGGGACAGACCACGGTAGGTTACTTTTCCGCCATCACGGGAAATCGACTTGGAAATGATCGTCGATGTGCAATCTGGCGCCAGGTGAATCATTTTCGCACCTGCGTCTTGGTGTTGTCCTTTTCCTGCTACTGCAATGGAGAGAACAGTACCTTTTGCGCGAGGTCCTTTCATGATAACCGCTGGGTATTTCATCGTCAGCTTGGAACCGATGTTACCATCGATCCATTCCATGTTCGCATCCGCGTAAGCAACCGCACGTTTGGTAACGAGGTTGTATACGTTGTTGGACCAGTTTTGGATCGTGGTGTAACGGCAACGCGCGCGTTCTTTTACGATGATTTCTACAACAGCGGAGTGTAAGGAATCCGTGCTGTAGATTGGAGCTGTACAGCCCTCTACATAGTGAACGAAGGAATCTTCATCGGCGATGATCAGCGTACGCTCGAATTGCCCCATGTTCTCGGAGTTAATACGGAAGTATGCTTGCAGCGGAGTTTCCACTTTTACGCCTTTTGGTACGTAAATGAAGGAGCCACCGGACCATACTGCCGAGTTCAGTGCAGAAAATTTGTTGTCTGCTGGAGGAATCACTGTCGCGAAGTATTCCTTCACGATTTCCGGGTGCAGCTTTACTGCGGAATCCATGTCGCAGAAAAGAACGCCCAGTTTTTCCAGGTCTTCCTGCATGTTGTGGTAAACAACCTCAGATTCGTACTGAGCAGATACACCAGCGAGGAACTTTTGCTCTGCTTCTGGAATACCCAGCTTGTCAAAGGTTGCCTTGATTTCTTCCGGTACCTCATCCCAGCTACGGCCTTGCTTTTCAGAAGGCTTTACGTAGTAGGTGATGCTGTCAAAATCGAGGTCATCCAGATCGCCGCCCCATTTTGGCATCGGCATGCTGTTGAAGATGTCCAGCGATTTCAAACGGAATTCCAGCATCCAAGCTGGCTCATCCTTGATCTTCGAAATTTCTTCGACGATCTCGCGGGTTAAACCCTTTTTCGTACGGAATACAGAAACGTCTTTATCGTGGAAACCGTACTGGTACTCCTGTATTTCTGGGCCTTTAACAGCCATCGTTGCTCACTCCTTCTTGTTCATGTCCCTTACCTATCCCTATTCCTGCTCCGCCTGTTTGACACCTTGCTCCAATGCTTTCCAAGCCAATGTCGCGCACTTGATTCGCGCTGGGAACTTGGCTACGCCAGACAAGGCTTCGATATCACCAAGATCAATCGAGTCATCGATTTCTTTGCCTTGCATCATATCAGAGAATTTCTGCGACAGCTCCAGTGCCTCTGCTACTGGCTTGCCTTTGACAGCATCCGTCATCATGGATGCAGATGACATACTGATTGAGCAGCCTTCACCGAGAAACTTCGCGTCAACCACCTTGCCGTCCTCCACTTTCAAGGAGAGCGAGATGCTGTCGCCACAGGTCGGGTTATTCAAATTCACAATGAGTCCGTCGGATTCTTCCAGCTTTCCGCGGTTGCGCGGTTTCTGGTAGTGATCCATAATGACGCGGCGGTATAAATCATCAAGAGAAGACATTGCCGAAATACTCCTTCGTCTTCTTCAAGCCCGCGATCAGTACATCTACCTCTTCTTCTGTGTTGTACAGGTAGAAGCTTGCCCGAGCGGTAGCCGTCACATTCAGCCAACGCATCAGCGGTTGTGCGCAATGATGACCGGCACGAACTGCGATTCCGTAACTGTCCAGCACCGTCGCCAGGTCATGCGGATGTACTGTATCCAGGTTGAATGTAATTAAACAGCTGCGGTCCTGCTGTGGGCCGTAAATCTTCAATCCTTCGATCTCGCGCATTTGTTCCATCGCGTATTTCACGAGATGCTTTTCATGACGCTCGATATTGTCCATTCCGATCTCTTCTAAAAAGTCAATCGCTGCTCCCAATCCGATAGCTCCTGCGATGATCGGAGTTCCTCCCTCAAATTTCCAAGGAAGCTCCTTCCACGTGGAATCGTACATATCCACGTAGTCGATCATTTCTCCGCCGAACTCCATCGGCTCCACACGCTCCAACACCTCACGCTTGCCGTACAGGACACCTACGCCTGTCGGGCCAGCCATCTTATGTGCCGAAAACGTATAAAAATCGCAATCCAAATCCTGGACGTCGATTTTCTTGTGTGGAGCACCCTGCGCGCCGTCAACAAATAGAAGTGCACCATGCTGATGGGCGATTTGGGCAATTTCCTTGATTGGGGTAGTATCCCCCAATACGTTGGAAACATGGTGAATAGCAACGAGTTTGGTATTGTCCGTAATGGTTTCCTTGACCGCTTCCAGAGTAACGGTGCCGTCCTCTGCCAGCGGAATGAACTTAAAAGTCGCTCCGGTCGCCTTGGCTGCCTGCTGCCACGGAATGAAATTGGCGTGATGCTCCACCAATGTGGTCACGATTTCATCTCCCGGCTTAAGGAACATGCGAGCATAGCCGTACGCTACCGTATTACAAGCAGATGTCGTACCACGCGTAAAAACGATTTCTGCGGCTTCACGGGCGTTGATGAAGGCGCGAACTTTTTCACGCGCGCCCTCGTACCCATCTGTCGCTATGTTACCCAAGGTGTGCACGCCACGGTGCACATTGGAGTTATACTCCCTGTAGTATTTATCCATCGCCTCAATAACCTGAATTGGTTTTTGAGAGGTTGCACCATTGTCCAAATAAACGAGCGGATGTCCGTTTACTTCTTGGTGTAGGATGGGAAAATATTTCCGAAGCTCCTTGGCGTTCATTAGCCTAACTTCCTTTCAAGCGCCTGACGGAGTCTGTTTTTCACTTCTTCTACTGGAATCTCAGCAACAACTGGCTCCAGGAAGCCGAGAATGATCAGACGTTCTGCGCCTTGACGGGAAATACCACGGGACATCAAGTAGAAGATAGACTCTTCACTAAAACGTCCTACCGAAGCTGCGTGACCCGCTTTAACGTCATCCTCGTCGATCAACAGGATCGGGTTGGCATCACCGCGAGATTTATCGCTCAGCATCAGGATGTTTTCCGCCTGTACGCCGTTTGCCTTTTCAGCGCCTTTTTCGATTTTCGTGATACCGTTCAGGATACTCACTGCTTCATCCGTCATAACAGCCTTGCTCACCATGTCAGACTCTGTGTGCGTACCGATATGCTGAACTTGGGAAGTAAGGTTTTGGCGTTGGGAACCAGTCCCTACAGAAATGGATTTGGTCTCTGCGATCGAAGCAGTTCCCTTGAGGATGGTGGTGTTGTTGGCAACGGTATTGCCATCGTTCATCTCACCCAAAATCCATTCCATTTTTCCATCGCGCTCAACGGTTGCACGGCGGAAGCTGTAGTCGTGAACGTCTACAGACAGAGAACGTACAGAAGCGACTTGCACAGATGCGCCCGCGCCTACATATACTTCAACTAGGCTGTTCGCGACCATGCTTTTGCCTTCGCCAGATACATATGTATCCACGTAGGTTACTTTGCTGTTCGCTTCTGCCACGATCAAAACATGTGGAGCCAATAGAGCGTTGTCGCCTGCGATTTCATACACAGCTTGCAGTGGAACATCTACTTCTACGTTTTTCGGAACGTAGAGGAATACGCCACCATTCACAACTGCTGTATGCAGAGCAGTCAGCTTGTGCTCATCAAGAGCGATAACGTTCAGCAAGTATTTTTGCACGAGATCGCCATGAGTTTGCAGAGCATCAGCAAAAGTCGTGAAGATCACGCCTTGTGCCTTCAACTCATCGGATACTGCTTGAAAAACGGTAGAAGCATTTTTTTGTACCAACAGGTTTTTCACGCTGTCGACATCGATTTGTGCTTTTACCAAATCGCTGAGTTCATTCGCCGCTGCCACCTTCGCAGAGGTTTGGAACGGATCGAAATCAACGGTATTCCATTTATCAATCTTCGTTTTCTCCAAGGCAGGGAGCGCCAGCTCTCCCGCCGCCTTCAGTCCAGCGAGGCGCTTTTCCAGGAACCAGGCAGGCTCCTGATTAGCTTTGGAGTACTGGGTGATCGCCTCGGAATCGAAGCGTAGCTGTACATCCACACTCATTTCACTGCTGCCTCCTTCATCCTACACGTTGGCGTTTACGGTTTCGTCCTCGATGCCGAGCTCTTCCTTGATCCAGTCATAGCCTTCTGCCTCTAGGCGTTCAGCCAGCTCAGGACCACCGGACTTCACGATACGACCTTGCATCATGACGTGTACGAAGTCAGGCTTTACATAGTTCAGCAAACGCTGGTAGTGCGTAATAATCAAGAATCCGCGGTCTGCGGAGCGCATTTCGTTTACACCGTTCGCTACGATTTTCAATGCGTCGATGTCCAAACCGGAGTCGATTTCATCCAAAATACAGATAGCTGGCTCCAAGAGCATCATTTGCAGAATCTCGTTACGCTTTTTCTCACCACCGGAGAAACCTTCGTTCAGGTAACGGTGGGAGAAAGCCTCATCCATTTCCAGCGTGTTCATCTTTTTGTCCATCTCACGGATGAATTTCATCAGGGAGATTTCGTTTCCTTCGCCACGGCGTGCGTTGATCGCGGAACGCAGGAAGTCAGAGTTAGTTACACCGCTGATTTCGGACGGGTATTGCATCGCCAGGAACAGACCTGCACGTGCGCGCTCGTCTACTGCCATTTCCAACAAGTCTTCGTCATTGATCAGCACTTCGCCATCGGTTACCTCATATTTTGGGTGACCCATCAGCGTGGATGCCAATGTCGATTTACCGGTACCATTTGGTCCCATGATCGCGTGCACTTCGCCGCCCTTGATCTCCAAATTCAGGCCTTTGAGGATCTCTTTGTCCTCGATCTTGGCGCGAAGGTTTTTTATTTGCAAATGCGGTACTGCTGTCATCTGAATTCCCTCCATACACGTCAAAAGTGAGTTGGTAAATTCTCAATCCATTCTCAATAACTATCTTATAATAAGAATAATTATAAATCAAGGAATGAAACATATCTGTATTTTTTATATCATTATATTTAGAAAGTCCGTTTTTGCGCATGAATCCTTCTAAATATTGTTGCCTCCGCAGCATTTTTCCCTTTGTAACTTTTGTACATACATTTCCGTCTAAATTCCAGGTGCTTTTTGTAAAAAACACCACTGGATTAACGATTGCATGCCTCAGAAGAGGTCGTTTCCAAAGGATATGTCAATCTGACAGGAATGAGTCATCAGGAGTACTTCGTTATGTATCGTTATCATTCCACTGAAGGGGTCCCTTCGGAAGCTTACCTGACTCTATTCCGACAGTCAAATGGAAAAGTTGTCCCCATCCTTACTTCGAAAGTATTCGATGGCAGCAAATAACGGATACGCTAAAAACCGTCGGTCACACGCTGACGGTTTTTTTACGTTTTCACGAAGAAAAAACGGATAGACCTTATCGTCTATCCGTTTCTTTCCTATTCCATTACTTTACTTTAGGGCCCGCATTTGCAATATCTGCTGCATTCGGGAATTTCTTCTCGAAGTTTTCAATGAAGCGTGCAGCCAGATCAGCCGCTTGCTTGTCGTAATCTTCCTTGTTTGCCCATGTATTGCGTGGTTGCAGAACCTCAGCAGGAACACTCGGGCAAGAAGTCGGTACTTGCACTCCGAAAATGTCGTCAGCTACATAGTCTACTTTTTCCAGCTCACCGTTCAATGCTGCTGTTACCATCGCGCGTGTGTAGGACAGCTTCATACGTTGCCCAACACCTACCGGGCCACCGGTCCAACCAGTGTTCACCAGGTATACTTGAACCTTGCGCTCGTCAATCTTCTTACCGAGCATTTCTGCATAAACGACCGGATGTAGTGGCAAGAATGGAGAACCGAAGCAAGTTGAAAACTCTGTTTGTGGAGCGGTTACACCACGCTCTGTACCTGCCATTTTGCTGGTGTAGCCAGACAGGAAGTGATACATGGCTTGCTCTTTGCTCAGCTTAGAGATTGGAGGCAATACACCGAACGAATCGGCTGTCAAAAAGACGATGACATTTGGTTGCCCGCCTACGCCTGGAATCACAGCACCCGGAATGGCTTCCACTGGGTACGCAGCGCGTGTATTCTCTGTATATTTGGTGCTATCGTAGTCTGCTACACGAGTCGCTTCGTTTACGTCTACATTTTCAAGTACAGTACCGAACTGGATTGCTTTCCAGATTTGCGGTTCGCCTTCTTCAGACAGCTTGACGCATTTTGCATAGCATCCGCCTTCGATATTGAACACGCCATTGTCAGACCAGCCGTGCTCATCGTCACCGATCAAGAAACGATCCGGGTCAGCAGACAGCGTTGTTTTTCCTGTACCGGACAAACCAAAGAACAGGGCAACGTCTCCGTCTTTACCTACGTTCGCAGAGCAGTGCATCGGGAGTACGTTGCGCTCTGGAAGCAGCATGTTCATGACGCTGAAGATCGACTTTTTCATTTCGCCAGCATACTCAGTGCCACCGATCAGCACTGTCTTTTGCTCAAAGCTCATCACAATGAAGGTCTCGGAGTTCGTGCCGTGAACCGCAGGATTGGCCTTGAAATTAGGCGCATAGATAACCGTGAATTCTGATTCATGCGCAGCCAGTTCTTCTTCGGACGGACGGATGAACAACTGACGTGCAAACAGGTTATGCCAAGCGAATTCGTTCACTACGCGGATTGGCAGGCGATAGGTTGTATCTGCACCCGCAAAGCCATCGAAGACAAACAGTTCATCTTTTGATTGTAAGTATTGGAGCACGTCTTGTTGAAGTGCTTGGAATTTTTCAGTACTGATTGGTTGGTTAACTGGACCCCAGTTGATTTTATCGTGTACGGAAGCTTCGTCCACCACAAATTTGTCCTTTGGCGAACGGCCGGTAAACTTCCCTGTTAGCGCATTGAGCGCCCCCTTATCGGTCAAAATCCCTTCGCCACGCTTCACTGCCATCTCAACAAGATTAGCTACAGGCAAGTTATGATACACTTTTGTAGCTCCAAGAATGTCAGTAAGCTTTTGAACCGTATTGGTTTCCATGTGTGAACGATCTCCTTCCCAAAATGTGTATCATTTATTGTGACTTTCTAATTGTCTCTCGATTTGTAATTAGTATATCACATTTAGCTAAATAAGCTACATAATTTTATAATCTCTCATGGAGAATGTGTGAATAACCCTCCTCATGCGTATTATTCCCCAACAGCAGTATTTTGTCCACAAACCAATCAGTCTATCGACTATACGGGAAGTACACAGAGACATTTTCCCCACAAAAAGAGCAACACCAAGAGTTTACTCCCCTAGTGTTGCTCTCACAAGGCATAAAGATTTACGTATTTTCAAACGTTTTTACGACAGTCTGACACAAAATCGCCACACCCTTTTCCAATGCAGAGCGGTCAAAATGCATCAGCGGATGATGCAGCCCTGGTACCAAATCACATCCAAGAGCCAGCATCGTCGCCTTGATATGAGGACGCTCCACCGTATAGTAGTGGAAATCCTCGGCTCCCGGACTGACTGGCGCAGCTCGCAAATTCTCTTGACCGAGCACATCTACGATCGCAACCTCCATAAATGCCTTCGCTTGATCATCGACCTCTGCCGCTACCATGCGCGACCCGGCCTCTACCTCTATGCGTGCCTGAAAAGACTCCGCAACTCCGTCGATCATTTGACGAACTCGATTCACTAGGTCATCCATCGCCTGATTCGTTTGTGCTCGCAGATCAAGAGCAAAACGCGCCTTATCCGGAATAATGTTGTAGCTCTCTCCCCCGGCTTGCAGCATGGTCATTTTGACGGTGGCAGGCACCATCGGATTGATATGTATATGTCCGAGTCCAGAAATAATCGCTCCCGCTACTTCAATCACATTGATCCCGAGATGCGGTCTCGCTCCGTGCGCTGCGACTCCTGTGATTTCCCCGTAGAGAAACATGGCTGCACCGTTGTAGATGGCGGGTCCTGCGGTTCCATTTGCCATCTCCTGAATCGGTCTTAAGTGAACACCGTACAAATAATCGATGTCATCGACGACACCCTTCTCCACCAGCTTCAATGCTCCCGTTCCTTTTTCTTCTGCTGGTTGGAACAAAATTTTTAACGTTCCTGGCGGTTGATATCCAGCGGCAACCAATGCTTCTACCGTTTCCACGATCAATGTCATATGAGCGTCATGACCGCAGGAATGATTCGCGCGCCATTCACCGTCCACTTCTTGCCAGAGAGCATCGATATCTGTGCGCAAGCCTACAACTGGCTTCCCTTCGCCCCATTCTGCCACTAATCCTGTACAATCGTCAAAAGTCGTAACACGCAGTCCCAAGGCACGCATGCGCTCAGCCAAATAACGAGTCGTTTCTACTTCCTTCCAGCTTATCTCCGGATTCTCATGCAGATGACGGAATGTTTCGGCAATAGCATCTTTACGTGCAGCAACCGCTTGTTGCAACGACATAACAGTAGACATCAAAGCGCCTCCTCCAAAACCGTTTCTTCCTATTATATCACACTGCCCAATGGATAGTTCACCGACAGGTCAGTCGCAAAATGGTATCGAGCTTCAATTGGTCGCGCAATGGCCCTGCTATTTGCACCTTTTCTTTGGCTAGAACATAGACGAGCTCATCGCCGCCAAAGAGCATGTGCATTTGTTTCTCCGCTCCCCTAATGATCAAATCGGCAGGCTGATCTTCTGTCCATACATCCCAGGATGCAATGCCTTTTGCTATGGTCAATTGCCACTGTGACGGTGAATCATCCACTACAATTCCGATCCTGCGCTCCCATCCTGCTGTAATGAATCGCAAGTGTGCTTTTCCTTGTAGTCTCTCGCCCAGTTCAAAAAGCAGTCTGCCCATTCCGATCATCTGCATGGCACCCCTCTCTTCCTAATTGGGTTCGTGGCCTGTCAGGTCGAATCCTTTGGCGAGGCATGAGAGTCACTGTCGGCTGTTGTCAGGGGGGCCACTTTTTCTCGACATTTTAGAAAGAGCTTTAGAGAAAGCTTTTGAGTCAACATAGTGGAGGAGAAGAAAAAGCACAGTTCTCTTCGACTCTGACACGCCCGCAAGGAGGATTCACTGGTCGTCTACACTTCAAAAAGGGGACCGTCGAGCCAAAGCCACCCTACGGGCGGACGTTTCTCAAGGAAGAAGTGTTCGACAAGCGTGGTCCCCTTTTTGAAGTTCCGACTGGGGAGGCTTTGTCAAGGTCTACGAGCCCTGTGCTTTTTCTTCTCAACAGCTTAGTATGTTCATCGGTACCTTCTAAAACTTTTAAAAACCATCCACAACCGCAACAGCTTTTTCCGCACCACAGTAATGAGATGACAAAAAACAAAAAAGCATCCGCTTTACGCAGATGCTTTTTGCAAACACTACTCATCAAACTCGTCTTTATCGAGTCGCACCTCAAGGTGGTGACCATCGGGTGTTTCAAAATACACATTATAGCTAGTAGGCTGTGTAATTGGGCCACGATAGCAAATATTCTCTGCCTCTAGCTTATCGACCAGATAGTCCAGCTCAGCACGGCTCTGCACAGAGAAGGCGAGATGATCGACTTGCCCTACGCCGCCTTTCCCAGCTTCCCCGCCATGAGGATGAAGACCGATCCGTGTGTATGTGCCAATTTGAAAGTAGACAGGTGCTCCTTCCGTCATATTCTCTTCCGGGATAGGGACTTCCAAAATGTCCTTAAAAAAACGAGCTACCTTCACAACATCACTACAATTCAAAGCGATGTGGTGAACGGCTTTCAAATGAAACATTCACACTGCCTCCCACGTCAACTCAGGTCATGCGCTCTTGTGCGACATTAGCTTTTCTTTTATTGTACTGCTTCAATCGCTCGCTTAACCGTCTCAAACGAATCATCAATGCTTCCCGCCAATCGTCATCCTGTAACTCCTTGGCGATCCCGAGCAGATCAAGTGAAATATCGATCTGCTGTTTTAACACTTCGGCGAAGCTGGCAGCTTCATCCGTCATGGTACAATTCTCAAACAACTCGGATGTATTGTCAACACTCACAAAGTCAGCAAAATCCACTTCTGGAGCCTGATCTCCTTGAGCATATTCTACTAAAATTTCGTATTCTCCCTCAATACCAGGATGAACTTCAATTCTGTCACATACAGGACAAAACATGATCGGGACATTGTGTACAAGCGTTTTATAATGACGGACTGAGCCTACGGAACCTACCATTCCAGCACCACAACAAAAACTCATATAGTCTCCCTCCCTATTCGCCAAATGAAACGTCCATGTCCGTTTTTTGGTCGAAACTTTGTCTGTATCCGCATTGTAGCCTATATGCCCACTGACACTCCACCCGCAAATGCTACCAATAAATAAATCGAAGTAAGATTTGGTTTATCCATTTTACTCGATTTGCTTAGATTCATGCAACATTTTCTGACTAGTTTGAATACTCATCCCCATTTGCCTAAATCCATCATAAAAGGTTGTCTTCATCTATCCGATAATAAGAAATAATAATCATTTTAGCAAAAATTCAAAAGGAGAGCGGTTTCATGCTTCGTTTCAAAAGTCTTCGTGCTCGAACCCTGACCATTACTCTGCCTGTCATTATTTTGACTCTTTTGCTCGTCGTGGGCATCGGTTTCTGGTTCTCTGTCGACCAACTGAATCGGGAAATTGAAGACAAAATGAATTATCAACTCGATATGGTCGGCAGCAATGTGGAAAAGCAACTGGAAGCCCACAGCAAGGTAACCCTGAGTATGGCTCGCTTTATTGAAATGGCTCCTATTACAAATTCGCTTCCGCAGTTAAATTCCCTGCTGTCCAAAACCGTTCTCATTAATGATACGACGGTTGGAATGGGAATTTTCATGGAACCTTACGCTTTTGACCCGAACAAAAAACTCGTTGCTACTTACGGGGCTAAGAACGACGGCAAGGTTAACATTACAGATGAGTACAGCAGTGATTCCTATAACTATCCCAACCATGACTGGTACAAGGTAGGTATTTCAACCAAGAAGGAAACCGATTATTCCGAGCCGTACTTTGACGCAATTTCCAAGGTGTCGATGGTGACGGTAGTCGCTCCTTTTTACACTCCGGATAAAAAGCTCCTGGGTGTAGCCACAGACGATATCACACTCTCTAACGTGGAAAAGCTCGTCTCCAGTACAAAAGTAGGCGAAACAGGCTGGGCCTTTTTGGTGGATCAAAAAGGGAGATACCTCGCTCATCCACAAGCAGACAAGCTGATGAATCATTCCGTTCAATCTGACGATAATGCATCCTTGGCAGGAATAGGTCCTTCTCTTTTAGAAGAGAAGTCAGGGATGAAGACATTTACCGATGAAAACGGCATCAATCGCGTTTATTTTCAAGAGCTCGGTAATACAAACTGGACAATCGCTCTCGTAATGCCAGAAAAAGAAATTGCCGATCCACTCTATGACTTGTTCTTTGAGCTTTGTACAGTGAGCCTGATCGGGCTGTTGATCATGATTGCTGTCATCTATTCCTTCAGCAAATACTTAACCAAACAAATCGAGCGTGCCAACCAGCTGTCGCAAGCCCTCTCCAATGGCGATTTTACCGCTTCTATGGATATTAAGACAGTAGATGAGATCGGGGTTATGGCAAATCGATTCAACTCCATGACGGCAACCTTACGCGAAACACTGGGTCAAGTCAGCTTCAACGCTCAACAGGTTGCTGCTACGTCTGAGCAATTGATGGCAAGTGCGGAACAGACGAGCAAAGCAACAGAGCAGATTGCTCAATCCGTTCAAGAAATTGCCTACGGTACTGAGCAGCAAGTGGACGCGACTGTTCAAGGCTATGAGGTCATCAACGAGATTGCGGTACACATCGAAGCGATGGAAAAAGGCATTGAGGATGTAAATCTCTCCACACAAGAAGCGAATCACCAAGCCACAGATGGCAATCAGATGGCAGCAAAAACAGTCGAGCACATGGATGTGATCCATAGCCAGATGGCCAAGACATCTGCCATTGTCAATACGCTAGGCCAACGCTCCCAAGAGATTGGAGAAATGATCTCACTCATCACGACGATCGCCAATCAAACCAACCTGCTTGCTCTGAACGCCGCTATCGAAGCAGCTCGCGCCGGAGAACAGGGACGCGGCTTTGCGGTCGTAGCCGACGAAGTACGCAAGCTGGCCGAACAGTCCAGTTCTGCCGCCGAGCAGGTCAGTCACATCGTCACCGTGATTCAGCAGGACACAGGCTCAGCAATTGCGGCAATGAATCATGGTGCTTCTATTTTGGAAGAAGGCATGACTCTCGTTCGCTCAACAGGAAATGCATTTGAGCAAATTACCGGCTCCACGTCGGGGTTGCTCGTTCGTATGAATGAAGTGACAAGCGAAATGAGCAAAATCAGTCAGCAAATGCAAACGATTGTATCCGCCATTACACATATTACACAAATCACGGAGCAATCAGCCGGCAACTCTCAAACGGTTGCAGCAGCGGCGGAAGAGCAAACCGCCTCTATGGAGGAAATCTCTTCGGCTGCAACGATGCTAGCGAAAATGGCAGAAGAGCTAAATGATGCCGTACGAACATTCAAGCTGGAGTAGTTCGTCCATCAATAAAGAAAAGCCGGAGCACAAAAGCCCCGGCTTTTTTGTTTCCTATTCTTTTACCATCGCTTCGTATTTGTCTGCATCCATCAGCTTGTCCAGCCCGGCTGCATCAGACAATTCGACGACGATCATCCATGCTTGCTCGTATGGCGAGGAGTTCACCAGTTCAGGTGCGTCTTCCAGTTCGCCATTTACTTCTACTACTTTACCAGTTACAGGAGCGTACAGTTCAGAAACGGTTTTTACCGATTCCACGCTGCCAAACGGCTCATCCTGTTGGATTGTCGCGCCTACCTCAGGCAACTCGACAAACACGATGTCACCCAGCTCTGCTTGAGCAAAAGAAGTGATTCCGATGTACGCCTTGTTTCCTTCTACTCGCACCCACTCATGCTCTTCACTGTAACGTAGATTTTTCGGGAATTCCATCGTTTACATATCCTCCTATCGGGTACAATCCATTACACATACATAATTAGACGAACATTCTAGGATTCCTCTTCGATCCCCAAAATTCTGAACAAGCGTTTTTTTACCAGTTGGAGACCCTTCTCTCCTGCCTGAAAGTGACGTAACTGAAGAGCCTCGTCAAACAAATAAAAAGCGGGGACGTATTCATTCTGGAATGCATCGGCTGTCTTTCTATCATTATCGATTGCAATAGGGTGTGTCAAATGTTGTTCTGCAATCGCCTTCTTTATCAGCTCGATATCTGTATCTTTTTCCCAATGAGTCGTATGAATGCCAATGACCTTCAAACCGTTTGCAGCGTATTGGTCTCGCCATTCATTTATGCTTGGCATCGATTCCATGCACATGTAACAACTGACGGACCAGATATGCACCAAAACAGGACTTCCAGCCAAATCAGCTTTGGTTACTTGTCCATTGATCCACTCCGTAATCCCGGGAAAGTCAGGCATTTCTTCGCGCAAACGCATGAAAGCTCATCCCCTCTTTTTTGACTTCAACCGCTACACACTTGTTTTCATGCGAAGAATTCCGGATTGATCAATGGCAGCCACGGCCTCTAACAGGATCTCAGGAGGTTGGACGAGAGCAATTCGTACATACCCTTCTCCTTCTTCGCCGAAGGCACTTCCCGGAACGACCACGACTCCGGCTTTCTCCAGTAACGCGAAGGCAAACTCTCGTGACGTCCAGCCGTTTGGTACAGCTGCCCAGACGAACATGGTCGCCTTGGGAGATGGAATGCTCCATCCTGCTTTTGCCAATGCGCCCAGTAGCACATCACGCCGTTCCTGGTATACGGGCGCGACTGTGTTTTCCCCACCCGATTCCCGATCCTTTCGCAAAGCCTCAATGGCCATTTGCTGTACAGGCAAAAAGACGCCGTAATCGATATTGGATTTTACAATCGCAAGCGGCTTGATGATGTCTGCATTCCCTACAACGTAAGCGATCCGGCAACCCGCCATGTTGAAGCTCTTGGAAAACGAATTAAATTCAATTCCCACTTCCTTCGCTCCCGGCACTTGCAAAAAGCTCGGCGCCTGGTAGCCGTCAAACACCATCTCCGAATAAGCCAAATCATGAACCACGATAATGTCAAAGCGCTTGGCAAAAGCCACCACCTCTTCAAAAAAGGCGAGGGTAGCGACAGCGGAAACTGGATTATTCGGATAGTTCAGAATTATAAACGTTGCACGAGCCGCAATCTCCTCTGGAATGTCTGTCAGCTTTGGCAAAAATTCATTTTCTGCCCGCAGAGGCATCCGGTAAGGTACCGCTCCCGCCAAATGAACACTGCCTTCGTAGATCGGATACCCAGGATCAGGTACGAGAACGATATCTCCTGGATCGGTCCATGCCAAAGCAAAGTGAGCCAAACCATCCTGTGACCCCATCAAGGAATGAACCTCCCCATCCGGCGCCAGCTCCACCCCAAAACGATATTGATACCAGCGGGCGACCTCTTCTCGGAAGGCCGCCGTCCCCTCGCTCAACGGATAGCGAAAAGAGGTTGGTTGCCAGATAGCATGGATTAGCGTTTGCAGAAGCTTCTCGTCAGGCTGCTGATCAGGACTGCCAATGCTCAAGTCGTATACCGTTCTTGTTTTGGCAACTTCCCTTTTGCGAGCCTCCATCTCTGAAAAAATATCGGCGGAGAGATGATTCAGTCTTTTGGAAGGTTGGCGCATCATGCCTTCCCTCCCCAAGCCTTCTCGAGTTCTTCTTCTTTGAAACCAAGGGTTACGGTACGATCGTTTGCGAGTAGAGGCCGTTTGATCAGCTTGCCATTAGAAGCCAACAGCTCAAGCATTTCATCCTCTGACATCGTAGGAAGCTTGTCCTTCAAGCCCAGCTCGCGGTAATGGACACCACTCACATTGAAAAACTTGCGCAAATCGAGGCCGCTTGTCTGCCAAATTTGGTGTAGCTCTTCTTTAGACGGCGGTGCATCTACAATCGGAATTTCTTCGAAGCCAATATTTTGATCGGTAAGCCATTTTTTCGCTTTGCGGCATGTATCACATTTGTTGTATAGGTAGGCTTTCATCGTCATATTCAATTCCTCGCTTTTTTGTTTCTGTTCATGTATTTATTGTATAAGAATTGGTAAACGTGTAGCAAACAAAAACGACAGCCGTCCCTCTCTTCTGGCTGTCGTCATACGTTTTCTTCTCATGTGGAATCTGTTATTCGTTGCGCTCTCTCTTTGCATAATCTCTCTCATTCGTCGGGTCAGGATTTACCTGCCACATTTGCGAAAGCGGCGAGAAGGGCACCCCTAGTTGCTCGGCATTCTGGTCTTCCACGGCCTCAGCCAGTGTCCCGGTTAAAGGCATGGTATATTCAATGTGCTCATCCATCTGCCATCCTCCTTCACATGTCCTAGTGTGAGGAGTTTGCACGTCATTATGCAGACGGTTTTGCTTTGATCTCGACTTGGTAGCCAGCGTGCTTTCTCGTCTGGAATACACCATTTTCAAAAATCAAATACTGTGCTTTCACACCGATCAATCGCCCGCCGAGTTGTTCTTCTTTATCGAGCGTCTTGGAATTAATTTTATCCAGTGACTCCAAGATCGGATAGGCAATATCTACCCATTCGTCCTCGCGATATTGGAATGCTTTAAACTGTTCAGGAAAATGACCGTACACTTCATCGCGCATGGCGAGCAAGTCGATTTCCTTCACATCTCCCTTGAGCATTTTGCGCCAGTTGGTCTTGTCCGGCAAAAACTGACTCAAGTGGAATTCAAGCTCCCCAGCCATCCGACGAGTGGGAAGCTCTGCTATCGGAATCGCTCGAATCGCGCCTTGATCCACCCAGCGTCTCAATTCATTATGCTTGCGAGTCAATCCTACCTTTATATCACTCGACACTGCCAGGTAGACAAAATGAGGGATCATGCAATATTTCTCGCCAAAGCTCTCGTCCCGGCAGGTCCCCAAGTCAAAATGACATTCATGCGGCTTGACGATGCACAAGTCATTTTCCGGCAGTTTGGTAAAACAGGGATAGCAATACCCGCTGTTAAACGTCTTATTTGTTTTCCGGCCGCAGGCAATACAATTTTTTTCGCCTAAAAACGAAATCGTCAATTCACTGCCCAGCCATTCATTAAGCGGAAGGCGATACCCGCCGATATTCAAATAGTAGTCTACCGGCTTGTCCCCTCCATGGTACTCGTGTGTTAGTCCTTGCAACATACCGCGGAGTTCCACCAAACTCTCTCCTCTCCTATGTACGGTTCTTCCATTTTAACATAACCGCCACCTACTCTGACCGCTGTTTTCTTTTGGTAGCATGTTTTGCCTAGCAGGAGGTGAACCTAATCACATCCCAGAAGAAGGAGGCGATTGTTTATGCACAAATGCATACGGTACGCCTTGCTACTCGCCTGCCTTCTTGGCTACGGCACCCTACCTGCTTTTGCCCAGCAAACACTGCCTTCGTATGAGCCGATCCACAGAATCGACACAGTGAAAAAGGTCGTCGCCCTCACTTTTGATGATGGGCCAGATGCTATTTACACGCCCAAAATTCTTGAGGTGCTTCATCAGTACAATGTTCGCGCTACGTTTTTTGTCCTTGGCTCCCAAGTGGACAAGCATCCAAAAGTTTTGCAGTGGATTTACAAGGCTGGGCATGAAATCGGCAACCACGGCTACCACCATTTTGATCTGAACAAGCTGACCGAGCATGAAGTGTACGAAGACATCAAGCATGCAGAGCGCTCCATTTTGAAGACGACTGGCATTTTGGCGCAGTACTACCGTCCACCCTACGGTATCCTGACACATGACGTCATGAATGCGGTTCAAACCAGTGGCTACGACATCATTCACTGGTCGATTGATCCTCGTGATTGGTCTTTGGCACGCACAGCTAACGTCATTGCCAAAAGCGTCAAGAGTAATGTCTCCTCCGGGGATATCATCCTGTTTCATGATGGGGGCTTAAACCAACGGCAAACAGTCGCTGCACTGCGGGAGCTCATCACGGATTTGCGTTCGCAAGGTTATCGGTTTGTCACGGTCAGCCAATTGTTGGATGCAGCAAAATAATACGGCACCAGTGCTCGTTTTTCATGATACGAAACGAAGCAACTGGTGCCCTTCTTTTTTATGCCAATACCTTGCCCAAGAACGAACGCAAGCGATCGTTAACGGTATTGCCAAAAACCTCACTCGGATGACCTTCTGCCATGATGATACCTTGATCCATAAAAATGATTCGGTCGCCCACTTCCTTGGCAAAATTCATTTCGTGTGTCACGATCACCATTGTCATGCCTTCTTTGGCTAAATTTTTGATGACGGCAAGCACCTCTCCTACCAGCTCCGGGTCCAGGGCGGATGTCGGCTCATCAAACAGCATAACCTTTGGATTCATGGCAAGCGCCCTTGCGATTGCCACTCGTTGCATCTGTCCGCCAGACAGCCGCTCGGGATACACATCGGCCTTGTCCTGGAGTCCTACCTTCTGCAAGAGAGCCAAGCCTTGCTTGCGAGCTTCTTCCTGAGACATCTTCTTTACTTTTACAGGGGCGAGCATGACGTTTTCCAGCACCGTTTTATGCGGAAAAAGATTAAAGCGCTGAAAGACCATCCCGACCTCTTCTCTAACTTTATTCATATCGGTCTTGGGGTCTGACAAATCATGTCCGTTGATGACAATCTTTCCACTGCTCATTTCCTCTAGCTGATTCAAGCAACGTAAAAACGTGCTCTTGCCCGAGCCTGACGGACCAATGACACAGACTACTTCCTTTTCTGCTACCTGAGTCGTAATGCCCTTCAACACTTTCAGATCGCCGTAGTTCTTCGTCAAATTCGACACCTGTATAATCATTTGTCTGCCCCCCTATTGCGATAAAACAAGCTCGTTTGTGGTTCTTGCATCTCTATTTTAACGCAATAATCTAAAAATTACACAAATTCTCTCCATAGACAATCGACTCCATCCCATTTTTTCCAGCACTCGCCCCATGCGTAACTCTGCCCTTGACGGCTCATGCTAAGTGTGAGGTGGTTTTCATGCATCGAAAAAAATGGATCGCTCTAGTAATCGTACTGGCCGTTTTTCTATTAGGGCTTTTGGTGGAAGGTATTTACGGGACTTATACAGATCTCGTCGACCATCCTGGGTTCGCTTGGGAAGAAAATGTGGTGTCGGGCTATGGCAACAGCAAAATTGTGCAGCTGTTTGTAAACGGCGTTATTTCGGGGCAACAGAATAGCGCTGGGCTACCTTCGATGACGGAGCTATTAACGGAACAACTACGCCGAATTGAAGAGGATGAACTAGTGAAAGCCGTGGTCCTTCGCATTGATAGTCCAGGGGGAGAGGTCGTCGCTACCGATGAATTACACAGACGCTTGCTACGGCTCAAGCAGGTGCGCAATCTTCCCATTGTCGTCAGCATGGGTTCCACAGCAGCCTCTGGCGGCTATTACTTGGCCACAACAGGCGATGCGATTTTTGCCAATCCCAACACACTAACCGGCAGTCTCGGTGTGATTTTCAATCTGTTTAACTATAGTGAAGCTGCGAACAAGCTGGGTGTGCATCAATACGCGATCAAGAGCGGACGCTTCAAAGACATCGGTAGTCCGTCCCGGCCACTGACGGACCCAGAACAGCACATTTTCCAAACACTCGTCAACGAAAGCTACAACCATTTTGTCGACGTCATCGTCAAGGGCCGCAACCTCTCCCGTCAACGCGTGCTGGAAATCGCTGACGGCCGTGTCTATTCCGGTGAGCAAGCAAAACGTCTGGGGCTCATCGATGAATTCGGTGATTTAGAGGAAGCAACACGCTACGCGCACTCTTTGTCTGGAGAAAAAGAAGCCATGGTCATCCGCTATGCAGACCAGCTCTCCATCAGCAAGCTGTTATTTAGCATGAAACAGTACTGGTCGAATCCTGATCCACTTGGTCTCAATCGAATATGGGACCGCCAAAGCTCACCTCGCCTCCTGTATCAGTTCATGCCTTAGCCTGTTAAAAAGGAAAGGAGTGGCTTCTCATGAACCAGCTTCCCCACGATGAAAAAGCACATGAGCCTGTATCCCATGAGCCCTATCATGAAGCCCATCCACAGCATTCGTATGCAGGCTTCTGGATTCGTGTCGTAGCCTCGCTCCTTGATTCGATGTTCTTGATCGGGATTAGCTACCTCGTTTTCAATCCGTTACGGCGTGTTTTTTCCGTTCCTTACGCCTCTTTTCACTTCATCGATTTGGTTGAGGTGTTATTTGATCTCCTCTATATGATCTTGCTGACCTGGTGGACCGGACAAACCTTGGGAAAACTGATCACAGGCATCCGTGTCATCAGTGCCAGACAGGCGCGAGGCAATCTATCCGGCGGACAAGTATTATTACGCGAAGTCATTGGCAAATTCATCGCTTCACTTGTATTCGGACTGGGCTATCTATGGGTTGCATGGCACCCACGTAAGCAAGGCTGGCATGATCTGATCGCCAAAACATACGTCGTCCGGGATCGTCGACCATAACCTCCGCTCTATAGCGGGGGTTTTATTTTTGCATCCTTGGTCCCTATTTTTGTAGGAGCTTCCTGCCGATACCATTACCAACAAGGCAGATCCTATCCCAACCGAGGAGGAAGATACATGCGTAAACAGAAAATAACCAGCATCCTCGCCCTGAGCCTTTCGCTGGCTCTGCTCGGCCACTTTGCCCCTGTCCTTCCTATTTCAGTTGCATCTGCTGCCCCTCAAGCAGTAGCTGTTAAAACGAATAACGTCTATAACCTTCAACTAGGAATGAGCCCAGCACAGGTAGAACAAGCATTAGGCAAGCCTGCCCGCATTGATCCTAGTCATACGGGTGTGGAATGGTGGATTTACAATCAAGATTTGAACAACTACCTTCAAGTCGGCATGCAAAACGGCAAAGTCGTGACGTTGTTTAGCAATGGAGCCAAGCTGAATCTGAATGGCATCACGATTGGATCTACTACAAAAGACCTACAAAATAGCTGGGGTGCACCGCAAGACACGCTGACGATCATGCCGAGTCTGCGTATCCAAAAGAATACCCTTACTCATCCGACCTATATCCAAAACAATCAAGTGATCACCTTCTCCATCGATCAGCTGGGTGGAAATAAGGTCGCAGGAGTACGCATCTCTACTCCTGAGCATTTTGCCACCATTGCGATTGGCTTGATGTATCCCATTTCCTATACGAAATTACCGGAACTGCCAAAACTGACAGACGCACAAATAAAGCAAGCAGCGCTCGCATACGAGAAACAAAATTTGGACTTGCTCAACGTGGCGAGACAGCGTGCCAAACTGCCCGTTATCACTTGGGATGAACAAGTAGCAGTAGTGGCCAGAGCACACAGCCAAGACATGGGCCAGCATAACTTTTTCAACCATACCTCCCCATCTACGGGAAGTCCGTTTGACCGTTTGAAGAAAGCTGGCATTCGCTACAGCTCAGCTGGTGAAAATATTGCCTACGGACAGCTAGACGGGGTCGAAGCCCACATAAGCTGGATGAACTCCGCAGGCCATCGTCAAAACTTGCTCAATCCAAAATTCAAGCAACTCGGTGTCGGTATCGTTATGAAAGATGGCCGCCCGTATTTCACGCAAAATTTTGTTACTCGCTAAGTTTCGCGGAACTGATTCAAAAGACGACCCTGTCCTCAAATTTTTGGGGATAGGGTCGTCTTTTGTATGTTCCATCTAAAAATCATATCCAAGATAAAATTTTAGTTTTTGATGGGAATATTACAATGAATATATGACCAATCATTCTATGAAGATAATAAATTCACCTTTGAAGATGCGTTGGATTTTGATACTGGTGAATCTCTTGAGCATTGGATCAAATTGTATTGGAATAGTATGATGACACTTGAAGAGTACTTGTTAAAAAAACCTTATCTAAAACCAGAAGTGTTGGTTTTTGAGTCAATACCTAAAGAGATCATAGGCGTATGTGAAAATTCGTAAATATGTGCACCTGCATGCTCTTCAATCTATAGGAGTTTTTGAAAAAAGGCTTATCGAATACCAAATAACAAATAAGTTCAATCGCATTTTTTGTAAAGAAAAAGGTACAGTCTCCTCATCTTTTGTGAGTGACTGTACCTTTCTCAGATCAACGGTCTTTTTTGTAGCCTCTTTGTCAATTGCTATGGCTGCGAAGTTGAATTTGTAGTAGCAGGTGCAGGTGCAGACGGTTTCGGAGCCTGGCCGTCATCTGAGAAAAACGGAATGATTACCAGACTGAGCACGAAAAATAAAATCCAGGCAAGGCCTCTTCTGAAAATGCAAGGTGTCAGCATCGGGTAACCCCTTCCAATCATGCTGTTCTACTTATTATTCATACGCTTCCCTCCTTGATGCCCGTTTATGCTTTTTTGGGCAAAAAATAAAAGCCTCGCCAAAAACTTGGCGAAGCTTTTCCATCCTTGTTTTTACCCCTGTTTTTGCAACGGCATCGAATACGTCTGTTCCTGGGTAGTCTTTTGCTTGAAAAACAGGCAAGCTGCCGCAAAAACAACGAGCAGCGATCCCATCAGCCAAAAGATCGTCCACGGCTCCCACACGTCCATCAGCAGGCCATTCACATTCGGAGCCAAAATACTGGCGACACCAAAATTGACACCGGCGATAATTCCTGCGGTAGGAACCATCGATGCTGGTAAAATATCTGCCGAAAAAGCCAAGCCCAGCGAGTAAAACGAGCCGACAGCCGCTCCCGCTATGGCCAACAGTAGCATCATCAGCCATATGTTTTCACCTGCAAACGGGAACAAGAAGAAAGCCAATCCCCCTACAAGCGCACACACGAGCATGACCTGCTTACGTCCTATACGGTCACTCAATGCCCCCAGCGGCATCTGCAAGATAATACTTCCCACGACAAACGACGGAAGAATCAAGGAAACCCATTCAATGGACAAGCCGGTACGCAAGGCATAAACGGGGAAACTACCGTTGAGTGACGTCTCCATGAATCCGAACAAAAATGAAGGAATCAGCGCCAGCCAGGCAAGTCGTAAAACAAATGCGTATTTGTTTTGCTTTTTTTCCGTTTGTTCGATCTGTGCTGGGAATTCATTTTTGATCCGTGATAATAATAAGAAGGCAATCAGATACAGAACGAGCAAGCCGCCAAAAGGTACCCAAATCCCCAAATGGAGCACGCTTAAGCCTAATGGACCAACGCTAAAGCCCACGCCATATGCCAGCCCGTAAATGGAAAGATCACGTCCACGATTCTCCGGAGCTGCAATCTTCGTCACCCACATTTGGCTAGCGTAATGTAAACCACTATCGCCCACACCCATCAGTAAGCGTAATACGAACCAGACCGCCAAATGACTAAACATCGGGATGAGCGCTGTTGCGATCGTCACTAACAGCAATCCCCATAATATCGTGGATCGGTATCCAATGCGCCGCAGTGGGATTTCTAAAAATGGATTGACCATGACCATCCCAATATACAAGGCAGCGGCGTTGAGTCCGTTCATCACAGATGAAACACCTTGTTTTTCCAATAAAACCGTCAGCATCGGGATCGTCAAGCCTTGGCTTACCCCCGCAATACCGACAGCCAAAATCAACACCCAAAAGGTGTAACGTGACTGTGACATGGTGTTGTTTCTCCTCCCTAGCTCCCTACTAAGCACTCTCTACGGAAGCACTCCCCTGCTGAAGCTGGTACATTTTTTGATAAAGACCATTTTGCGCCATGAGTTCGTCATGGGTACCTCGCTCCATGATTTCTCCACGGGACAAAACAAGAATCTGGTCGGCGTGCTGAATCGTCGACAATCGATGTGCAATGATGAATGTCGTCCTACCTTTTGATAGTACATGCAACGCTTCCTGAATGGCTAGCTCTGTTTCACTGTCAATGCTTGCCGTTGCTTCATCCAAGATCAGCATCGCCGGATCAGCAGCCAATGCACGTGCAAAAGAGATCAATTGGCGCTGGCCAGCGGATAGTGTCATGCCCCGCTCGACAACTGGTTCGTCATAACCGCCCGGCAGCTTGGAAATGAATTCATCAGCACGTACCGCTTTTGCAGCCCGCTTCACTTCTTCATCCGTAATCGTATCCTTGTACATGCGAATATTGAATCCAATGCTTCCCGTAAACAAGAACGGGTCTTGCAAAACGAGACCGACATGACTGCGCACCGAATGCGTATCAATCTGTCTCATATCCTGCCCGTCGATCAAAATGCTCCCTTTCGTCACCGGATAGAACCCGAGCAGCAAATTCATCAAGGAGCTTTTTCCCGATCCGGTGTGCCCTACCAGCGCAATCGTCTGCCCAGGCTGCGCCGTAAAGGAGACGTTTTTCAAGACGTAATCATCACCCTGATAAGCAAAAGATACGCTATCAAAAACAACCTCTCCACGCGGGCGCTCGATTTGCGCACCCGTTTCTTGCTTCTCCGTCATCTCATCCATAATTTCGAAGACGCGCCCCGCCGAAATGGTCGCCTGTTGCATTTGCGACAACCGATTCATGATCATATTGATTGGTTCGAAAAAACGCCCCATGTAATCGACAAAAGCAAAAAGCGCACCAAAGGAAATCGCACTGTGGAAGGAAGTCGAGCCGTAATACCACACGATCAGCGTCAAGGAAATTTTCCAGATCAAATCTACCGCTGGGCGCAAAAGCAAGGATTCGAGATTGATTTCTTTCATCCGCACCTTGAAGTAGTCTTCGTTTACATCCGCAAACTCCTTTTGTACACCTTTCTCCCGACGAAAAGCCTGCACGATCGTCATGTTCTGGATCATTTCATTGATCGTTGTGTTCATATCACTGAGCTTCGCGCGAATCACCGCATAGTAACGAGAGCTATACTTTTGATACACGTAGACTAGCAGTACGAGCACTGGCACCGTCAAAAAGCAGAAGAAGGCGAGCTCAGGCTGCAAGATGTAGAGCGCGATCAAGATTCCAATCAAATAAAGACCGTTCTGTACAAATGTGGCGAGCACACTTACATACAGCTCACGGATGGCTTCTGTATCATTGCTCACACGGGAGACAAGCGCACCTACTGGCGTTTTGTCAAAAAAGGCAACCGGAAGCTTTTGCAAATGGATAAACAACTTCATCCTCATTTGCTGAATGATGCGCTGGGCGATCTTTTGCAGCCACAAAATCTGGACGTAGTTGAAACCAGCAGAGAGCAAGATCAGTGCTCCATAACCTACAGACAGCCAGACAATGGGCAGGAAATCCCCTTGATACATCACCTTGACTTCCTCTGCGGTTAGCCGAATGCCTGTGGAGGTCATCTTTTGACCTGATGGATCCTTCGTCGTTACCTCGAAGCGCTCCCTGCTGTTTTCTGGCGCAATCGGAGTGAATTGCTTCTCCGCGTTTGGATTCACCTTACCAAAGACCAAGTAATAGGTCGTGCCTTCTGTCAGCACGGTTACTTCCTTTTGTTTGATGCTGTCCAAAGCAAGACCCGTCATTGCTGCGACATCTTCTCGAATATAGTTTGTACCGTTCAATGAGGCGACCTGCCCCGCTGCTTGTGGTGGCACTTCGTCCAGTTGATACCAAGGCTTTTGGATCGCCAAGATGTGATTATCAATCATGACCTTGGCTAAAAAAGGACCCGCCAACTCTGCACTCGTTCCCAGTAAGAGCAGGAACAGCGCGCCCAGTATTTGCTTTTGAAATGGCCTGGCGAACTCGGTCAAACGCCCCCATACCTTTTCTTTGCTCATGAAACGCTCCCCCTTTCAACCAGCCACGTCCTGTTCCATTTGCTGACGACGGTACTGCTCCGCATACCACCCGTTGCGCTGCATCAGCTCGTCATGTGTCCCTCGTTCGACGATCTGCCCCTCATCCAGCACGAGAATCAGTTGTGCGTGCTGTACGGCAGACAATCGATGAGCAGTGATAATCGTCGTTTTATCCGCGCGCTCCTGTCGCAGATGACGAAGGATACTCTCCTCAGTCCGCGCATCCACAGCCGATAGTGAATCGTCGAGAATCAGAATATCCGCATCCGTCAAAAGAGCGCGTGCAATGGAAATACGCTGTTTTTGTCCCCCAGAGAGGGTGACTCCCTTCTCTCCAACCATGGTTTGCAATCCATCTCTGAATTGCGCCAGATCTCTCTTCATCTCCGCAAGCTCCAACGCACGCATCACTTCCTCAGTCGTTGCTTGTGGTTTTCCGAATGTAACATTTTCTGCAATCGTCCGTGAGAACAGCAAATGCTCCTGAGGCACATAGCCGATTTTTTCCCGTAGCGTATCGAAAGCGAGTCCTTCGATCGGGATGCCCCCGATAAACAGAGCTTGTTCCTTCATCTGATATTGATGCAATAAGGAACGACACAACGTCGACTTGCCGCTTCCCGTCCGTCCGACAATCCCGAGCGTCTCTCCTTCTCCCAAACGAAACGAGATGTCGGTGAGTGCCGGCTTGTCAGTGCCCGGATATGTAAAGGAAAAATGGCGTGCTTCTACGGTATTGGCGATTTGGCTCGTGACCGGATTCGCTGCTTCCGTCACATCTGGCTGCTCCACCATTAGCTCTGTAAAACGCTTGTGGGAAGCGCCGCCGCGTTGCAACACATTGACCAGCCAACCAAAGGCGAACATCGGCCAAATTAAAAGTCCCAAGTATAAATTGAACGCAACCAAATCCCCTAAGGAGATAGCGCTGGTGAACACCAAATACGTCCCATAGCCCAGACCGATCAAAAAGCTGAAGCCAATAATAATCCCGATCGTCGGCTCGAAAAGGGCATCGATCCGCGAAACGCTCACATTTCGCTCCAACGTTTTTTCACTAACCCGGCGATATGCCTCAATATCGGCCTTTTCCTGAACAAATGCTCTCAAAACCCGAACACCCGATACGGATTGTTGAACATGATCATTCATCTCTCCGAAGGCTTCCTGTGCCAAGTAAAAGCGCTCATGCAGCAACTTTCCATAGTACGCCGTTGACCAAGCCAAAAACGGCATCGGAATCAGTGCAGCCAGTGTCAGCTTCCAATCAATTGAGGTCACCATAACGCCCAGCGTTAACAAGGTCATAAACAGCGCATCGACAAGCGTAAGCACTCCTGTACTAGCCGTTTGTTCAATGGCGGGAATATCGTTGGTAGCCACAGCCATCAGATCACCACTGCGTTTGCGATGAAAAAACGACGGGGTCATTCTGGTCAAATGGGCAAACAGTCGCTCACGCAACGTCCTCTCGAGAATCAAGGCTCCCCCATTTAACAAGTACCGCCAGAGAAACCGCAACCCATACAAGCTCACACCCAATACGAGCAAGATGACCACTGTTTGCGTCAAGTCAGCGTCCGTCAGGGAACTGTTGCGAATTGAATCGACCAGATCCCCGATTAATTTCGGCGGCCAAAGCATGAGGACATCGATAATAAACAGCACTGAGATTCCAATGACGTATCGTTTCCAATAGGCACGAAAAAACCAAGATAATTGCCGAAGTGTCTGCATCTAAATCACCTCTATTTATTCAAAGCTAACAGCACGACTAAAAAAGGGCTTGCGAATCACGCGCAGCCCTCTTGATCTGTCTTCACCATCGTAATTTACAGAATTTTCATTGTCAATCAAAGCATACAGTTCAACCTACGATTTTTTATCGGTTTTCCAGTCAAGCCATTCCTCTTTTAGCAGGCTGTAAGTGGCATGATCCACGTAATGATCATAAAGGAATTCATTCCGGCGCAGTATCCCTTCCAGTTGAAACCCTAATCGTTCCGGGATCGATCTGCTCTTGTCGTTTTCCGTAGCAGCCTGAATCGTTACTTTTTCCAAATCCCATGACCCGAAGATCAACACGTCCAAGTACGTCGCCACTGCTTCTGTCATCAGGCCCTTGCCCTGAAATTGCGCACCCAGCCAATAGCCGATGGACGTTTTTTTATTGATCCAATCCACCGTATGTACGCCGACTGTTCCAGCCAGACGCCCTTGGTACCAAATGCCGTAGTTGATGCCGCGATTATCGTTGTACTGCTGGATCGTCGCTTGGATGAATTGGCGAGAATCCTCTACCTTCTTCGTATAATTCAGCCATGGCAGCCACTCCATAAGATTCTTGCGGTTTGAATCCGTAAGCAAAAATAACTCCTCAGCATCGGCTAATTCTAATTGTTTCAAGTACGTATCTTCATTGATGGCTATCCGTTGAATCGTTTGCATACGAATCTCCCCTTTTATTGGATATTTTACTGGAAAACACCAAAATGAGCAAAAAGCGCCCGCCTGCAACAACAGGGCGAACGCTTATAAACGATTCTTTTATTTTTTGCTGTTGCCGATCTCTTCCGGCTTGAAAATGCCTGTCTCCGTAACGATCGCAGTAATGTACTTCGCAGGCGTTACATCGAACGCAGGATTGTACACCTTGATATCGTCTGGAGCTACCTGTTTGCCCAAGCCGTGGGTAATTTCCTCAGCTGGACGCTCTTCAATCGGAATATCTGCGCCTGTCGGTGTCTCCAGATCGACGGAGGACAAGGGAGCTGCCACGTAAAAAGGAATGCCGTGAGCTTTTGCCAATACCGCTACCCCATACGTGCCGATTTTGTTGGCGACATCGCCATTCGCCGCTACGCGGTCTGTACCCACGATGACAGCCTCTACTTTCCCTTGGGACATGACCATCGCCGCCATGTTGTCGCAGATCAGCGTGACATCAATTCCTGCTTGCTGCAATTCGAATGCAGTAAGACGAGCACCTTGCAGGACAGGACGAGTTTCGTCCGCGTACACCTTCAGGTTCCAGCCGCGTTCCTTTGCCAAATAAAAGGGAGCGGTAGCCGTACCGTACGCTGCTGTAGCCAATGCCCCTGGATTACAGTGCGTGAGAATTCCCATACCGTCATGCAACAGAGTGAGCAAATGCTCTCCGATGGTCCGGCATACTTCAGCGTCTTCCTTTTGTATCGCCAGTGCTTCATCGAGCACTGCCGCCTTCAAATTGGCAATCGACGCACCGCTTTCTTTTTCAACACGAGCCTTGATACGATCCAACGCCCAGAACAGATTCACCGCTGTCGGACGGGAAGAGCCCAGGTAGTCTGCCTGCTGGTTCAGTTCCTGCCAAAACTCATCGTAGTTACTCGCTTCACTGCCACGAATGCCCAGGTAGAGCCCGTAAGCCGCCGCCATGCCAATCGCTGGTGCGCCACGTACTTCCAAGCGTCGGATGGAACCCCATACTTGCTCGGAGGTGGTCAAGTTCAAATAGATCGTTTCTACTGGCAGACGCGTCTGGTCAAGCAAGACCAATGCGTCATTCTCCCATGTAACGGGTGCCAATTGGGTGCTGGTTGTCATACTGTCGTAGCCTCCTGATAGTAACGTTCGGTCACAGTGCGTACGATGTCCGTAATATCTGTCGATTCGTCGATGCCGCCGCGACCAAGAATCAGCGCCTCTCCAATCGAGAGAGCCAGACGCTCTGCTTCTGCGCGAGTCTGGTCGTCTTCAATGGCATTCAGGTCCGCTACACCTGCCAAGCCGATGACACGACGCAGGATTTTGCATCCGGCATAGCCTGCTGTATCCTGAATCAAGCGCTTCACGTAGCCTTGCCATAGTCCTTCGACATGGGCGCTACGCTCTTTGGCTTGCTTATGCCAGAGCTGAACGAATTGCGAAACGAATTCATTCCAGACATCCTCGACCGTTTCCAGTAAGTATTCGCGGTACGTTTCCCGTTCTCCTTGATCTTTTTGCAAACCGTGCTGTCCTGCGTAGTTGAGCAGCAGATTGGCAATGACCGCCCCAATGTCAAAACCGATCGGACCGTAGTAAGCGAACTCCGGATCGATTGCTTTCAGGCTGGTTTCCGTGATGAAAATACTTCCAGTATGCAAGTCACCATGAAGGAGCGCTTCCGAGCGTGTAAGGAAATCGTATTTCAGCTTGGCGATTTCCAGCTTCAGCGGCCTGTTGTTCCAGATCGCCTCGACTTCACGGCGGATCAACGGGTTGAAGTCGTTGGTAGGCGCATTTTCATACGGATCGGTAAAGACGAGGTCTTCTGTTATTTTGCACAATTCTGGATTTATGAATGTTCCGACTAGCGATTTTTTATCGTACGGATGCGCGCCCAGATCGGATGTAAAAAACAAGGTTTGCGCGAGAAAACGGCCAATTTGCTTCGCGAATAGCGGGTATCGTTTTCCTTCGATCAGACCTTTGCGCATGATGATGTGGTCCCCGACGTTTTCCATAACGGTCAACGCAAGTTCCCCATCGAAATGATACACCTGTGGCACCAGGTCTGGAACGTATTTGTGCTGAATGCGGAGTGCCTCGCTCTCGATACGTGCACGATCAATCGTAAGCGGCCAAGATTCTCCCACGACGCGGGCAAAAGGCAGTGCTTGCTTGACAATGACGCTCTTACCGGTTGCTGGCTCCTGAATGTCAAAAACCAGATTGAGGTTCCCATCCCCGATTTCGCGACTGGTCAACTCTGCTCCTTCGCTAAAAAGACCCGGTATTCCTTTTACGTACTCCACTGCTTCCTGTTCAGTCAATGCACGATATGCCATGATTCCAAAACTCCCCTCTACGTATTTTTTCTCTATCTCTACCTGTTTTGTTTGTGTCCTGGAGCAATAAAAAGACCTCTTTTCCCGAAGAAAAGAGGTCGCTGTCGTCACGTGTAAGAACCGTGTTGATGTCCCCCTTATCTTCCAGACCACTTTTGTTTCTGCAGGAATTAGCACCGTGCATGTCGCCTGTCAATCAGTCGCTTTCCCGCGTCTGAATGGCGTCATGTCGGTTGCCGGGTATCATCGGGCCAGTCCCTCCACCTTCTCTGGATAAGGTATCCAAAACGTATTCGGTTTTTGATTTAGTTTGAATCATACAACCAACGATTCCACGATGTCAACACTCTTTTGTGCAAAAATTCGCACCGTGCTACTAGTAGGTATAATGTGTTCCCGATGCCGCAGGTCTCTCCCAATTCCACCAGTCTACCTTGCCTAATAACGCCGCTGTTATCGACTTTTCGGCCTTGAGCTTCAGCAGTTCTTTCGTAGGTCCGGTGAGGACGGCGCCGTAGATGCGTACTCCCTTTTCCTGCATATAGCTATATCGCTCCGCTATCTGTAGATCCCTACGAAATAGCAAGGATCTGCCGATATCGCTAGCCAGATCTTCCTGCTCAGATAAGTACTTCATCTCCTCCAAATAGGCAGCCATTCTTCTGTCTTCTTCCCCATTTACCTGAATGGGTGCACTTCCGTAATCCAGTTCATGCTGAGCAAACCCCCATACGTACCCGGGACCGAGAAACCGTTTGCCCCCCTCACCTTCTGCTTGCTTGCGCTCCACCCCTGTGTCTACCGCAAACCAAACCGTATCTTGTCCCGAAGAGGTAACATGGCGGGAAACCAGTTCATAGTACTCCTCATACGTCAGGAAGTGATCGAAGGAAATCGCGAGCTGAGAAACGGTCCCCTCAGGTAGCTTTTCCATCGTTGTCCAGGCAGGTGAAGTGAGAAACATCGTACCCTCCTTTTCTCCCTCAGTCGGATAACGGAAATACAGCTTTTGCTCCCTGACTCCATTCGTCCATTTCGGCCCGGCATTTACGTTCCACAACACATTTGTACTTTCAAAGCGGCCAGCGTTCTTTTCTTCCGACCCGACTCTCTCGCGAAGCTCCATGCTGATATTGCCGTATAGCAATCCCACCTGCGAGCCACTCCCGCCTACACTAACACCGGGTTGAGTAAAATTGACCATCGACTTCGCAACGCGGAACAGATCCTCATGCATCAGCGACCCTACCCAGCCATTCAGAATCAGCAACACAACTCCGGTCAAAAAGGGAAGCACTATGGTGAATCCAGCGTTGCTCAACCGATTTTTCCATTTCCCCCGGCGAACAATCGCGCGCTGTTTTTCAGCCGACAGCGTTTCAGGCTGTTTTATCTTCGCGTTGTCCTCTCCCGTTTCTTCCCCCAGCAAAAGCCTCTCCAACCGCTGTGCGTATTCCTCGTCAGCGGCTATTTCCTCCTCGAATTGTTTCGAATCTTCTTCCGCCATTTCCCCACGCAAATAAGCAAGCAGCCTTTGCTCGCGATGATTCTCATCCTTGTTCATCATCAGCTTTCCTCCCTCCACAACTGCCGCATCTTTTGTCTCCCCCGAAACAAGGAACGCTTGACGTCTGCCAGCTCGATCCCGAGTACCTCTGCCATTTCCGCGTAGGAAAACTGCATGGCAGACAACAAAATGACCTGTCTCTGCTTTTCTGGAAGTCTCTCCAAATAGTCATGGGCCACTTCCCACAGCTCCTTGTTTACGACATGCTCTGCCGGATCAACCGCTGCATGATCACGTCGCTCTGGCAGGACTTCCACAAACGCAAACCGGTGTTTCGTCTTCCTGCGATAACCGTCTACGAAAGCGTGATAGGCCACCTTGAACAGCCAAGGTCGTACTTTTTCCCCACGGTAGTCATCCAAGGAAGAGTAGGCGCGACAAAAGGTTTCCTGTGTCAGATCCTCTGCCAGCCTCTCATCTCGTGTCAGCCGGAAAAGATAGCGGTAAATATCGTTTACATGCAGCTGGTACACATCCTCCAGACCTACTTTCCCAAGCCGTTCACACCCCTTCATCCCTTACCACGCAGAAAGTGCAAAAAAGTTTCACCTTCGTCTCATTTTTCTGATAACCTGCTGCACATTCTCTGCAAAAACAAGGATTGACTCCTGCCAATGAACGTCATATCATGGGGGAAATGAATAACTCTTATCGCGAGCTGGCTGAGGGACTGGCCCTATGATGCCCGGCAACCGGCGCTATACCATGAATCGTACGCTCATCATGCGTACCTTGGATAGCGAAACGGTGCTAATTCCAACGGATAAGAGTCGAGATAGAGCCTTTTTGGCTTGTCTCGGCTACTGACCCGAGAGATGAGAGGAGACGAGACGCTTTCATAGTCGACAACCGCCTCCCCGCTCAATGGGGAGGCTTTTTTAATCATTCAAGGAGGATGAGACGTACCATGAGTGAACAACGTATCCTCGTCACCTATCTCACACAAGCAACAGACTTGAACAAGAAAGCACAAGCCATTGCTGTCGGCATGACAGTCGGTTCCTGGACGGACCTGCCGCTTGCCAAACAAGCTGAGCTAGCGCCGTATCTCGGTGAAGCCGTGAGTGCGACACCGCTTGCAACACTGGAAAACGGAGAAACACGCGGTTTGATAACCGTCAGCTATCCGACTCGCAATTTTACAGCAGACATTCCATCCTTGTTAACCGGAATATTCGGCAAACTGTCGATGGACGGCAAGATCAAGCTCGTCGACATCGTTTTCCCTGACTCATTCCTCCAGGCTTTTCCTGGACCGAAGTTCGGTATTGATGGTCTACGCGAACGTTTAGGGGCACATGACCGTCCGCTCTTGATGAGCATTTTCAAATCGTGCCTGGGTCTTCCTTTCGAAGATCTAAAGACGCAATTCCTGGCACAAGCCTTGGGTGGAGTCGATCTCGTGAAAGATGACGAAATCTTCTTTGCAGATGACCGCGCTCCTTTTATCGAACGGATCAAAGCGTTCAAGCAAATCGCTCAGGAGACCGAAGTCGAAACAGGCAAGCCCGTCCTTTATGCTGCCAACCTGACTGGACCTGTGCATGAGCTGAACGAAAAAGCGAAACGTGCGGTAGATGCAGGTGCTGACTGCCTCTTGTTCAACGTGCTGGCCTTTGGCTTCGATGCCCTGCACCGCTTGGCTGCTGATCCTGATGTACACGTACCGATCATGGCGCATCCAGCATTGGCAGGCGCTTACTATCCATCACCTGACTACGGCATCGCCACCCCACTTCTGCTCGGTACGTTGATGCGTGTAGCTGGGGCAGATTTGGTGCTCTTCCCATCTCCATATGGCAATGTCGCTCTGGACAAGACAGAAGCGTTGCAGCTCGCCAAGCATTTAACCGCCCCACTGAATGGTGTACGCCGTTCCTTCCCGGTTCCGTCTGCCGGTATTCATCCGGGGCTGGTTCCACAGCTTTATCAAGACTTTGGTTTCGATCAAATCGTCAATGCAGGAGGCGGAATCCACGGTCATCCCGGTGGAGCAACCGCAGGAGCAAAAGCATTCGTTGCCGCGATTGAGGCTGTGACCGCAGGCCGAACATTGGAAGAAGCTGCCGCGGAATCACAAGAGCTGGCGATCGCCCTGGAAAAGTGGGGTGGCGTACGATGAGCAAGAAACTCGTCCTGTTCTGCGATTTCGACGGAACGATTACCGAAAAAGACAACATTGTAGCGATTGTCCGCAAGTTTGCTCCTCCTGAGTGGGAAGCCTTGACGGAGCAAATCCTTTCGCAAAAAATAAGCGTTCAGGAAGGGGTCGGCAAGCTGTTTCAACTCTTGCCCTCCTCCTTGCGCCAGGACATTATTGATTTTATAGTCCAGGAAGCGACCATTCGCCCGGGATTTGCTGACTTCGTGAGCTATTGCCGCGAAGAAGGCATCGAGCTGTTGATTACGAGTGGCGGCATCGACTTTTTCTTGGAGCCTATCCTGGCACCATTCGATCTTACCGATGTACCGATCTACTGTAATGGCAGTGATTTCAGCGGAGAGCGCATCACCATTACGTGGCCAAACGCTTGCGATGAACATTGCACAAACGGCTGCGGCATGTGCAAGACGACCATCATCCGCCGTTACGATCCAGCAACCCATTTCCGCATCGTCATCGGCGACTCCATCACTGATTTGGCTGGAGCTAAAATCGCTGACTATGTGATTGCCCGTCACTTCCTTGCTGACAAGGCGGAAGAGCTGCAATTGCCGCATAGCAAGTTTGCCACATTCCACGATGTGATTCGCATTTTACAGCAAGTCCAACAGGAGGTCGTCTAATTCATGACTGCAACACTCGAACAACGTCTGGATGCCTTTCGCCGTCTGGATGACGCCAAGCTGACATTTGCCCGCCGGGACTGGTTTCCCGGCACCAGTGGCAATCTCTCTATTAAAATACAAAACGATCCCTTGCAATTTGCCGTAACGGCAAGCGGCAAAGACAAAACAAAGCTGTCCCCCGAAGACTATCTGGTCGTGGATCAAGACTCGCGTCCGGTGGATGAAACTGCTCTCAAGCCTTCCGCGGAAACGCTCATCCACGCCGTCGTCTACAAAACGTTCCCGAAGGCAGGGGCTTGCTTCCACGTCCATACCGTATGGAATAATCTCATTTCCGAGCTGTACTTTGGACAACGCGCTTTCTCCATCCAAGGACAAGAGCTGATCAAGGGACTCGGAATCTGGGAAGAAAACGCGCGCATTACTGTTCCAATTGTTGAGAACTTTGCCGATATTCCGACCTTGGCTACTGAAATTGAAAAGGTAATTACATCGGAAGTTCCCGGTGTACTCATCCGTAACCACGGTATCTACACGTGGGGCGGCAATGACTTCGAGGCCAAGCGCCACCTGGAAGCTTTTGAATTCTTATTCGAGTATCACGCCCGCTGGCTGCAATTGCGCCAAGCAGTCGTGTCCACTACAACCACCAATTAAGGAGGAATAAACGATGGCACAAATTCGTTTTCACGACAACAATGAGTACATCTCCGCACCCGAGGAAGTTGTCTCCTTCCTGGATACCCAAGAGATCATTTACGAAAAATGGGGCGTGGATCGCCTTGATCCAAAGCACCGTGATAACTACAGCCCGACAGACGAGGAAAAACAAGAGATTCTCGACACCTTCAAGCCGGAAATCGATGCGATCAGCAAGCGTCGCGGTTACTTGACAGCGGATATTATCGTCCTCTCTGACAAAACACCCAACCTTGACGAGCTGCTGGTGAAATTCAAGGGCGAGCATCACCACACAGACGATGAATGCCGCTTCTGCGTCGATGGTCACGGTATTTTCGCCATCAAAGGGAAAGATGGTCGTTACTTCGACGTTGAGCTTGCGCCAGGCGATCTGATCTCCGTACCACCGAACTACCGCCACTACTTCACCCTGATGGACGACCGCAAAATCAAGGCGATTCGCCTGTTCGTTACTCCTGCTGGCTGGGAAGCGATCTATTAATAACGAACCCCTTGGCATTTACTGATTGCCAGGGGGTTCTGTCTTTCACCTTTCACTTTACGACGCCATTTCCCTTGATCGATACGTCTGGCTTGATTTCAACTTTGGCATTGGAAAAAGCCTTCACCCAATCATCCTCAACCTTTTTGTACTCCTTATATTCATAGGCCCGCGCATAGAGACCAAACCCAAACGGGTCTACACCGATTTCCTGGCATTTCTTGATTAACCTCATGTATTCCTTCTTTAACTCGTCACCGATCATTCGCTCCATCTTTTTGTAGTCCTTTTGCATGTCGTATGGAAACATTCGCTCTGATATGGACACTCGCAGCCTGAAATGAACGTCAAAATGAAACCGACCGTTCTGATAGGATGTTTTCACTTTTTTTTGGACGCCCTTGATAAAAAAACTGATCCTGTCTTTCGTAATTTGATTTTGATCGTCCGGCTCTTTAATCGGGATGGTGACGGACAATTCCCCTTGTTTTTCATAGAGCAGCGTTTGCAAAAGAATCGTCTCCCGCGGCTCTATCGTGCTTGCGTACGTTCCATTTTCTTTTAACAAAGCCGTCCCCGTTACCTTGACCGCCCGCTTTTCTTTCTTTAACTCAGTCAAGCTAGGTGTCATCCCTTTTTCAAACATTTGCCGATGAAGCTCCTGCGCCCTCGTCTTTACCGTCAGATTTCTGTTATTGGCTGTGTCGATCAACGTTGTTACATGAATAGACAGACGAGGCTTATCCTTTGGTTTAAAATCAAACAACTCATGCAATGGACCATCAAGCACAGCCATGCGGGCGTTGACACTGAACTTTGCGTCCCGAAAAACGACATCCAGCAACCGAAACCAGTCCGGGTGAGCCAGCAGCTTTTTCCCGAACACAAGCACTTGAATTTTTCCTGCTTGGGTCAAGCCTGTCACTCGCTCATCAAAGCCCATTCTCGACTCTCTAATGGTAGATGACCGGATACCGTATTCCTCAGATTTTTCCTTTGCCTCCCGACTGAACACCGGGCTTGAGATATAAAAGAGAAGCTCGTTTTTTTCGCTCAAATCAATTCCGACCATTAGCGATAAAGTAGCATCCTCCAAATTGATTTGATCCCTGCAGCCTGCCAACATGGTTACGAGCAAGCTCAATACCAGAATCCGAGCAAATGTCCTCATGCTTTTTTCCCCCCTTCTGCTCGTTTCGATAGCCTGATCGGCCCCCAAGCCAGTAAAGGAAGCGCATAAGCAAAGCCCAAGCCTGCATAGCTCCAAATTTCTGTCGATTTCTTCAGATCGATAAAGGACGGCGTATAAAACCATAGCACCACTGGAACCAGAAGAAGGAACAGACGCAAATGCTTACGGTGATCCTTCATGCCGAATAACTGACTGGATGAAAAAACACAGAAATAGATGTACGGCACCGCAGTCGTTGTCAATATAAACATATACGTAGAGAGAAAAAGAATATCGACACGTTCCAAAAACCGGAACTCAATGGCCTTCCATAAATTGAGCGTAGGCCATGTATACTGCGTGATTTCATCGGGGCTAAAGTAAGCAAAGCAAACGATGATGACAGACATATACACGAGCAACGTCAATGTATTCGCAATAACAATGCCGATAGACGCATACTGCTTTTTTTGAAGAAAAGGGTAAGCGAAATAACCAAACTCAAATCCAAGAAAGGAGAGTACCGTGGTTTTACTCGCTTCCCATATCGGGTGCCAGCCCTCCTTGATTACGGGCAGCAAGTTTAACCAATGAACCTCTCGATAAGCCGTCGTGAGAACAAAAGGTATCCAGAGTGTAAGGTAGAATACAAGCTCGGCGTACCTGCCAATGGCGCGAACTCCTCCCTGGAGAACAAAATAAGTCGGCAGCGCAAAAAGGAATACGACGACATATGCCGGTGTCTGAGACAAAAGCCACACATTAATGATTCCCGTGGCATTTATCAGCAAAACGAACGCTGCAACCGCGCAATAAATGAACATGAAAGCAATAGCGACACGACCGAGCCACTTGCCCAGAATCAATGGAAATATATCGATGATCGTCTTCTCCGGGTACTGCTTCATCATGTTCGTGATGACGAGACTGACTAGCGTTGCGGCAAGCCATCCAATCAAAAGCGATATCCAACCGTCGGTGCTCGCCTTCTCCGCCAATTCTCTGGGTATCGTCAATACGCCGATCCCTACTTGTGCCCCATGAATGAGGAGAATATACTGGAGGATGCTCAATTGGTTGTACGTATACTTTTTCATCACCCGTCCTCCCTTGGCCGATTATCTCCTTGTCTTTGGTCCTCAATCGTGTGGGCTGACAGGGGTCGATCTTTCATTTTCCACAGTGGCAGGCGGATAAACATATCTTTCCAGTCCCCAAAGCGCACAGGGGCAAGAGGGCCTCCATAAGGAACACCTAATGATTCCAGCGTAATCAAATGACCGATCAATGCCATCAACCCGACAATAATGCCAACAAAACCAAACATCGCAGCGAGGATCATCATGAGAAATCGAATAAGCCTAACTGCCGAGGCCATATCGTAGTTCGGGATAATAAAGGATGAGATCGCTGTAAATGCAACGACGATCACCATAATATTGCTCACAATCCCTGCTTGTACGACCGCTTGACCAATCACGATACCCCCTACGATGCCGACTGTTTGCCCAATAGGCGCTGGCAGGCGAATTCCCGATTCCCGGAGCATTTCCAGAGTGAGCTCCATAATAAATGCCTCTAACAAGGGTGGGAATGGAACCTTTTCGCGGGACTCTCCGACTGACAAAATCAGATCGAGTGGGATCACCTCATAATTGAATGAAATTAACGCAATATAAATCGCGGGTAAAAAAGTAGCAATCAAAAAAGCTAAATAGCGAAGCAAGCGAATAAACGTGGCAACAGGCCAACGCGTACCGTAATCGTCAACGTTTTGAAAAAAGGAAACGAAAGTAGCCGGTCCGATTAATACGCTTGGAGAGCGATCGACGACGACAGCAATCTTCCCTTGCAGAATGTGAGAGGCGACTGTATCCGGCCTCTCTGAGGTCAAAAACTGCGGAAACATTGAGTAAGGATTATCCTCGATATACTCCTCCAGTTCAGACGCATTGAGAATCGAATCAACCTTGATCATCTTGAGCCGATCTTCCAGCTCCTGTAATATCTCCGGATTCGCCACATCAGCCAAGTACATGATCGAGAGCTTTGAAAGGCCTCGTTCTCCCAACCACATTTCTTTTATTTTCAATTCACGGTTGGGAATATAGCGGCGAATGAGGGCAATGTTCTGCGCGTCCGTTTCGACAAACCCTTGGTGCCCGCCCTTCAGCGCAGCCTCCAACTGCGGATCTTCTATCGCCCGCTGCGGCCATCCATTCGTTTCGATCACAAGCACTTCTTTTCGACCCTCGATAAACAAAAGACTGCTCCCAAGCAAAATCTCGGTTTCTACTTTCTGAAAGTCGTAGGCAACGGATACCTTTCCGACAGATAACAAATCAAAAATACTCGATTTTTCACCCTCTGGGTGTGACAATAGCGGACGAAGCACATTGTTGTTAATCGAGTTTTTGTCAACCAAGCCATTTAAGTAGACGAGTGTAACCATGCCCTCTATATGCCGGCACGCAAACGTCCGAATGACCAGATCGGGTGTCAGCGTAAATATTGCATTCAGCTCCGCAAGGTTATCACTTAATTGCTCACTGATCTCACGGACACGGATAGGCTCACTCGAGTGGCTCATCCTGTCTTTGACAGATGTCTTTTTTCTTCTCAGCCACCCTCTCATCGCCATCTTCTACAGCTCCCGCCCTTTTCCGAAGTATGTTCCATTAGCGTTCGTGAGAGCTTCCCAAAATATGCATGGGACTTGGCACATTCTGCCGCTGAATTGAATAAATCCCAAAGCCTCCGCAAATCGCAAATATCCGCAAGAATGGAAACGTGCGTTACATGCAAAAGGAGCAAAGCTCAATGCTTTGCTCCTTTTCCCATCTACTATTTGGAACTACACCACATATGCTCCCGCTTCGATCACGCGGTCCGCAATCGACCGTTTTAGTGCCACCGTGTTGATCGGCGTGCGGCGGGTCAGCTTTTTCAGGATTGAGAGGCGCAGACGAAGCTCGTCGCCCTCTTCCATCGCCGCCAATGCTTCCTTCGCCCAGCCTTCGATACGGTCGAATGCCTCATGCACATAGACAGCGGTCATTTCCAGCTTTTGCTGCTCAGCTTCGAGGCCATTTGCCGCCATTGCTTTCTCTGTCCGCTTCACGATGCTGTCCATTGCATATAGCTCGATCAGCATGTCAGCCGCGAATGCCAAGAGTTCCTGTTCTTTGGACATTTCCTGTTGGTATTTCATCAACGCAGAACCAGCCACCATCAAAATGATTTTGCGCGTGATGTTGATCAGATGCTTCTCCATAGCCAAAGGTGCATCTTCAATCTCTTCTGGATAATAGCTCATCAGATCTGCTTGCAGGCTGCTTGCTGCTTGCATGAGCGGCAGTTCGCCTTTCATCGCCTTTTTCACGAGCGTATCCGGGATGAGCATGCGATTGATTTCGTTCGTTCCTTCGAAAATACGGTTAATCCGCGAGTCACGGTACATGTTCTCGATCTCATACTCGGACATAAAGCCGTATCCACCGTGGATTTGCACGCCTTCGTCCACGCAGTAATCCAAAACCTCAGTGGCAAATACCTTATTGATCGAGCATTCGATCGCATAATCCGCAATCGCCTTCGCAACCTCCGCGCCATCATCTGCTTTTTCACCCAAGCGAGTCAGTGCTGTATCGAACAGACCCACTGTCCGATAGACGGAGCTTTCAGCCGCATACGTTTTCACTGCCATGTTCGCCAGTTTATTTTTGATTAAAGTAAAGTTGGCAATTGGCGTTTTGAACTGCTTGCGCTCTTTTGCGTAGTTCGTCGCGAGTTCCACCGCTTTTTTCGCGGAGCCGACTGCGCCCACTGCGAGCTTGTAACGACCAACGTTCAAGATGTTGAACGCGATCACATGACCTCTTCCAGGCTCACCGAGCAGATTGGCTACCGGCACAGGTACATCTTGCAAAATGACCGTGCGTGTCGAGGAGCATTTGATCCCCATCTTCTTCTCTTCCGGTCCAAACGAAACTCCTGGGAATGTCCGCTCGACGATAAAGGCAGTAAATTTCTCGCCATCAATTTTCGCGTAGACGACAAATACATCAGCAAAGCCAGCGTTTGTGATCCATTGCTTCTCTCCGTTGAGAATATAGTGTGTGCCATCTGCGGAGAGAGTCGCTGTCGTTTTCGCACCCAGCGCATCTGAGCCAGAGCCTGGCTCGGTCAGGCAATAGGCAGCGATTCGTTTTCCAGACGCCAGATCAGGCAGGTAGCGCTGTTTTTGCTCCTCGTTTCCAAAGTACACGATCGGCAGTGACCCGATACCGACATGGGCACCGTAGCTGAGCGCAAAGCCGCGAGCCAGCGCGAACTTCTCTGTGACGAGTGCGGTGCTGACTTTATCCAGCCCCAGTCCCTCGTATTTCTCCGGAACGTCACCAGCCAACAGACCGAGCTCCCCTGCTTCCTTCAACAGACGAACCGAAATATCAAATTGGTGGTTTTCAAGCTCTTCCAGATGAGGACGAACTTCCTTGTTGACGAAATCCTCTGTCGTCTTGGCAATCATCTTTTGCTCGTCGGTGTATTCTTCTGGCACAAATACATCATCAGCTGAACCTGCATCGATCAAAAAGCTTCCACCACGGATCAAATCTTTTGTTTCTGCCATAACTATCCCTCTCCTTATTTTAAAATTAGATCATCTCAAAAACGCCAGCGGCTCCCATTCCACCACCGATACACATCGTAACGACTCCGTATTTGCCGCCTCTACGCTTCATTTCATTCAAAAGCTGGACGGTCAGCTTGGCACCACTGCAACCGAGTGGATGCCCTAATGCGATTGCCCCACCATTTACATTGACCTTTTCAGGATCGAGTCCCAGCTCGCGAATGACGGCAATCGCTTGAGAAGCGAACGCTTCGTTTAACTCAAACAGATCGACATCCGCCAAGCTGATTCCCGCCAGCTTCAACGCTTTTGGAATCGCGACAACCGGACCAATCCCCATGACATCAGGGTCTACGCCGCCAACCGTAAAGGAACGGAACTTGGCAATCGGCTCGACACCCAACTCGGCTGCTTTTTCGGCAGACATCACGAGAACTGCCGCCGCGCCGTCGCTCGTTTGCGAGGAGTTTCCTGCCGTTACGCTGCCTTGCACATGAAAGACCGGTCTGAGCTTGGCGAGTGCCTCCATCGTCGTGTCCGAGCGCGCTCCTTCATCCTTGTCGAAAACACGTTCCTGGACGAGAACTTTGCCAGCTTCATCTACAAAATGCTGCTTGACTGTCAAAGGTACGATTTCATCCTGGAATTTCCCTGAAGCAATCGCAGCGGTCGCACGCTGATGGCTTTGCAGAGCAAAAGCATCCTGATCCTCACGAGAAATGTTGTACCTCTTCGCCACTTCTTCAGCCGTATGGCCCATGCTCATGTACGCTTCCGGCTTCGTTTCTACCAAAGTCGGATTGAGTGCGATTTTGTGACCGAGCATCGGCACCAGACTCATGCTCTCCACCCCGCCAGCGACAACTACATCGGAGCTGCCGACCATGATCTGCTGAGCAGCGTAAGCAATCGTCTGCAAACCGGAGGAACAAAAGCGATTGATCGTGATTCCCGATACATTTGTCGGCAATCCGGCACGCAGTCCGATCAAGCGAGCCATATTCATGCCTTGCTCTGCTTCCGGTACAGCCGTCCCTATGATGATATCCTCGATATCAGCCGGATCGAGCTGTGGCACGCGACGCAACAGGTCGCTTACAACTGCAGCTCCCATATCGACTGGGTGAAAATCCTTGAGACTTCCTTTTTTCGATTTACCAATAGCGGTGCGGGCGCCCGCGACAATAACTGCTTCTCTCATCGTTATCCCTCCCTCTCCCTAGTTACGCAAAGGCTTGTTTTTGGTCAGCATGTGCTGCATCCGTTGCTGGCTTTTCGGCGTCTTGATCAGTTCGAGGAACGCTTGCTTTTCCAGCTCCAGAATGTAGCTCTCTGTCACTTCTGTACCCGCTGGCACGTTACCACCGGACATGACATAGGCAACTTTGCTTGCGATCAGCTCATCATGCTCGGAAATATATCCACTCTTCTTCATCGCATAAATATTTTGGCGTAGGTTCGCATAACCCGTTTCGCCGATGACGCGAATTTTGCGTGGCGCTGGCGGCGTGTAGCCCTCTTTATCCATCGTGAGCACCAGCTGCTTCGCATCGTATAACAAATGATCGGCATTCACGCTGATGCGATCAGTCGGTCGCAGGTACCCCAGATTGATGGCTTCCTGCCCACTTGTAGATACCTTTGCCATGGCAATAGCTTCAAACGCCTTCGCCACGAACGGGAACGGATCAACTGGGACGCTGCCTCCCTCTGGAACGTTTTCCATTGCTCTAAACAGCATCTCCTTCGTTCCTCCGCCACCAGGCAGAAGTCCTACTCCTACCTCTACCAGTCCAAGGTATGTCTCTGCCGATACCTGTACACGATCCGCCAGATAGGCTACCTCGACGCCGCCGCCCAGCGTCATCCCAAACGGTGCTGCGACGACTGGACGATGCATGTAGCGCAGTGCTCGTGCTGTTTTGTGGAAATTCGAGACGAGCATGTCGAGCTCCAGCCAGTTCTCATCCTGTGCTTCCATCAACGCCATTGCGAGATTCATCCCGACGCAGAAATTTTTGCCTTGATTACCGATAACCAAGCCAGCGAAGTTCTTCTGCACTTCCTCTGCGGCCTGACTTGCCATATGCAAGACATCCATCCCAAGTGCATTGTGCGGAGAGGTGAATTCCAGACATGCTACTCCATCGCCCAAATCGATCAAGGCGGCACCCGCATTTTTCTTGATCAGCTTGCCTTGTTCCTTAAGTGCTGCCAAGTTGATGTTTTCTTTGCTCTCTTCGACGTCCTTGTAGGTGCCTCCGATGGAAAACACGCTGCGCTTTCCTTGCTCTTGTTGATAGAAGGAGGTTTTCCCGCTTGCGAGCAGCTCCTCAACGAGTGCCGGAATCTTCTCCTTTTCCTCACGCATTCTTGCCACTGACTTTTCGAGACCGATGGCATCCCATGTTTCGAATGGTCCCATCTCCCAGCCGAAGCCCCACTTCATAGCCTGATCTACAGAGACGATATCGTCTGCGATCTCATGAGCCTTTTCCGCAGAGTACAGCAATACCTTTTTGAAGACACTCCAGACAAACTCACTGCCCTTGTCCTTGCCGTAAGCGAGCGCTCTCAACTTCTCAGGTAAAGTCTTGGCTGTTTTGGCTGTTTCGAGGGAAGGGAACTTTGGCCTCACACTTGGACGGTATTCCAGCGTGTCAACCGACAAGGCCATAATCTCTTTGCCTTTCTCCGTCTTCACCTGCTTGAAAAAGCCTTGACCAGCTTTTTGCCCGATCCATCTTTTCTCCACCATTTGCAGAACGAACTCCGGCACTTCAAACACCGAGCGCTCCTGCTCATCCGTGCTTTTGTTCCTGACGTTACCCGCCACATGCACGTACGTGTCCAGTCCGACGACATCGAGTGTGCGGAACGTAGCGCTCTTCGGACGGCCGATGACCGGTCCTGTCAACGCATCTACCTCATCTACCCCAAGCCCCAGTCGCACCATTTCGTGGATCGACACCTGCAATCCATATGTACCGATGCGATTGGCAATGAAGTTAGGCGTATCCTTACAAACGACCATTCCTTTTCCGAGCACATGCTCACCAAAATGCTTCATAAAAGAGATGACTTGCGGGTCTGTATCAAGACCTGGGATCAGCTCCAACAGTTTCAAGTAGCGCGGTGGGTTAAAAAAGTGCGTGCCGAGGAAATGCCTGCGGAAGTCATCAGAGCGTCCCTCTGCCATTTCGTTGATAGAAACACCGGACGTATTGGAAGACACGATGGTTCCTGGCTTGCGATGCGCTTCTACCATAGCGAAGACGCTTTTCTTCACCTCGATGTTCTCGACAACTACCTCAATAATCCAATCGACCTCGCTCAAGCAAGAAAGATGGTCTTCGAAGTTACCAACTGTAATCAGGTCGATGTTCTTTTTATCGTAGAGCGGCGCCGGCTTCTCCTTCAAAAGTCGGTCACGGCCTGCTTGTGCAATCCGGTTTTTCACCACGCTATCAGACAAAGTAAGTCCTTTTTTACTCTCATCTGCTGTCAATTCACGCGGCACGATGTCCAGTAAATAAGTGGGAATACCGACGTTGGCTAAATGTGCTGCGATACCGGCGCCCATGACGCCCGAACCGAGAACTGCCGCCTTTCGAATTTTGCGTTCCATCTCCAAATCCTCCTTTTAAAAACCTAATCATGGCTTTTTCATGGTCAAAAAGAATGGCCTCGCAACAGTGAATACCTAATATTCAGACTAGAAGTACATTTTTAAAACTTCTACTTTCTCTATAGATATTCCTGTGTACACCAGCACATGTCTTGTATTGAATGAATGCTCATTCAGTATGTGGGTTAAAAAATGACATCCCACGTTTTGGCTGTCTTACATGCCCGGAGATGTTACGCTCCCACCAACTGAATCACCGTTCAGTTTTTATTGTAATCGAAAATTCTGTCAGTTGCAATCGTCACTTATCGCTTCTTTGTAGGAAAGGAAAGAAAAGAGACACTCGATTGTCTAGTGCCCCTTTTCCTGTGCTATTTTTGTGAGTAAATCAGCGAGGTGATCTTGCGTCCGTAAGCGTTGGACGCGTCTTCTTCCAATCGATATTCAATCTGGAAGTCTCCGTTTTTCGGGTCTAGATAATGAGCAATCACCCAGCGGATTTTCGGATTGCTTTCGTCTGCCTTGACCGATACTTTTACCGATCCGTTGTAGGCGGGCACTTGCTCCAGCTTTGCCATGCTTTTGAGCGCATCGTCTGTAAAGAGCGCCGACAGCTGCTTCTGATTTTTTGTTTCGTACGCCAAATTCGCTGCTCGTAAGTACACCTGTGCGATGTGCTGCTGATTCGCAAGTGAACCACGGAACTGCGAAGCTGCATCCATCCGATAATAATCAATCAGTCGATCCATTACAACAACGTATTCTGCACGCGTCAGGATCTTGTTCGGAGAAAAGGTCTTGTCCGTGAGAAACAGATTGAATTCCCGGATCGCCAGTGGGTACGGTGAATATGTATCCCGATAGAATCGGTCGCGCTTCCATCTATAATAGCCGTTAAAGAAAGAGACTGTATCTTGTGGTTCAATATTGGCTGTACGGAATTTTTGTGGTGCTAGCACATGAAACAAGATCAAGCTGGCCTCTTCTCTCGTCAATGGCCACTGCATCCCGGCACTGGACATCCACCAGTCCGGATTTTCCTTCTCTTGCTTTTTCATCAGGTGCCCGGTTTCAGCCAAATATAGATAGTACAACATCCGGTCTCCTGGATCAAACCCGCCCAGATCGTCCGTTTCGATTCTCATCATGGTCTTTAGATTGCTCAGCAGTTGATCTACTTCCCCCCGGAGTAGATAGCGTTGATCCAGGTTTGGCTTGCGTACTGGCTTTTCTATCGGTCCATATATGGTCTCAAATACGCGATTCAGCATAGCCAAAGCTTCGCCTCGAGTAACTGGCTTGTTTGGGTAAAAAGGCTGATATCCTATCCTCTTTACGATGCCCAGATCGGCCATTTCGTCGATTTGCTCACGTGCCCAATGTCCCTCTATGTCCGTATACATGCCAGCCGCAGCCGCACTCCCTGAAAAAACGCTTTGCACCACTAGCAGTGCCAAGAGAAAAACGATAGCAACAACATGCTTTACCATGACTTACAATAACTCCTTTCTTTCCATGATCGCAACCTTACTCCCTCTTTTTGGAATTCTCCCCCAGTAGCATCCATTCCTGCCATATTGGTCTATTTTCCTGGGTCTGATCTCTCCCTTTCTTGTATCGGGATGAAAACGGAACTTTGTTATACTTTTTCAAAACAAATGAAAAAGAGCCGCACTTTGTATTCGCGGCCCAATTATATCCCTTTTCTCTATGCACTGACTATCCTTCAATCTGCTCTAACCAGTCTGGTCCCTTGGTCACAAGCAGCCGATATAAGAAAATGTTGATGAGAGTGAACAGGACCATAATCCCAAGAGCGGTCCCTAGCAAGGATGTCCCCAGTGAAAAACTGGCGAGAACGACTAGACCTCCTGCCATAAGACCTATAACCAGCGGGAAGAGGGGATTGAGATTTTGCTTGAGAGCCTCCTGTTCCGAACTCCAGCGCAGCTTAGGCAACTGCAAATCCACCAGGATTCCGACCAGGTTGATAAAAATCAGCCCCGGAATTCCACTCCCGATGGCAAGTATGATAAAGGCTGGGGAAAGCTGTAAAAACCATACGGCCTCAGCAAGAAGGAGCAGCATGCTCACCGCACTCAGTACCAGCCCTGGGAATAGTTTTGCCAACAGAATGTGGCGATAAGGCATGGGATATAACTTGTTCGTAAAGAATCCCTGTCCCTCTCTGGATATGGCGGTTACGGAGGTGCTATTCATGGCACTCATGAGTAGAAACGCAGCGAAGGCAATCGCCAAGCTACCACCTACTACCGATCCCGGTTGCATGAGAATTTGAATAGACGCAATTATTTCCCCGCTGTCTTGACGGCTAAGCAAAGGGATCAAACCGAGTATCGGAAGCAAAATACTGGACAACATACAGTTCATCAAAAACGCAGGCGTCCTCCACAGCATTCTCCATTCCTTGAGTGCGTAGGCCAGCATTGCCGGACGTTTTTGAACAAGCTTGGCAAAGGCAGTATCGACGACTTCTTTTCTTGTGGCGACTGACTCACTCATACCCATCACGCCCGAAAAGTAGAGATACGTTCCGGCGTAGAGAAAAGCAGCTATACCTGTAATCCCTACGAGAATGAAAGCAACCAGATAACCGAGGGACGCCCATGTACCGCTGTCTACCAAAGCAAGGGCAGCCAGATTGCTTGAAGGGAACAGCTGGGTGACAAGACCCAACAGCCCATTATTTTCAGCCGCCAGCATTTGCTGAAACTGCTCCATGCCAAATTCACTTCCGCTAGACTGACGTTGGAACAGTGCTTGAAAACCAACGACAATTCCAATCCCGATCAGTCCTCCGATGATACGGAAGCGCTCCTTGTATTTTTTGACGTTCGTAAAACGCATGAACAGCATTACGACAAGAGCAGCCAGTACAAGCGGCAAAACAGGAACAACCAGAAAAACAAGGATCGCGAGCAGATAATACATCATCCCTGCGCCACTTTTCACGCCGTACGTAATGAACAGCGGCCCCAGGAAAACTAGCGCTGTATAATATTCATACACGAGTGCAAGAGTAAATTTGGCTCCGAGAATATGCCCTGGAGCAAGCGGCATCGGCAACAAATGCTCGACATCCTTTGAATAATAGAAAACATTCGAGACATACAAAATCCCGAACAAAAAGATGGCGAGAGAAGACAGCGCTACGCCAAGTCCGAGTAATGCCCCTTGCTGTCCGATCAGCGCCAATCCGTCATACAACTCAGAAGTCAACATGACAGCCGAAGCAATCATGGGAAGAACGCCTAGTGCAATGACAATAAGCAACAGAGCGGTCTTCCAGCCACTCCCTTTTTCCACTCTCCAGGCTGGCTCCGCGTTTTTCATCATCATCTTCGTCAAAATCAGCACTTTATTCATGCTTGGTCAACTCCAGGAACAAGCTTTCCAGCGATACGTCTGACTGATAACGCTCGCGCAGCTCAATAAAGGTTCCACAGAACAAGATTTTCCCTTTGTTGATGATCCCGACTCGATCACACAGCTTCTCCGCAACCTCCAGTACATGTGTCGAAAAGAATACGCTTCGACCGCTATCCGCATGTTCACGCATCATTTCTTTTAACGTAAAGGATGACTTGGGATCGAGTCCTGTCAAAGGCTCATCGAGAATCCACACCTCAGGCTGATGGATGAGCGCACCCATGATCATGATTTTTTGACGCATGCCATGCGAATAGCTCTGAATCGGATCCCCCAACGCGTTCTTCATGTCAAAGCGATCCGCCAACTGTAAAATTCTTTTTCCTCGTACCTCTTGGGGCACCTCGTAAATATCTGCCATGAAGCTGACATACTCCAAACCTTTCAGGCGCAAAAAAAGATCAGGGCTATCCGGTACATAACCGAATTGACGTTTTGCTTCGAGTGCTTCGGATCGAATATTTTTCCCATTGATCGTGATCTCACCTTGATCCGGACGTATGATACCTGTGACCATTTTGATCGTGGTTGTCTTGCCAGCTCCATTTGGGCCCAGGAAGCCAAAAATTTCGCCTTTGGGCACTGTGAGATTCATTTGATCAACTGCTTTTATGGTGCCGTTGTAGCTTTTCATCACATTGACCAGTTCTATCACCGCTGCTTCTCCCCTCTCCCCGCCGTTTCCAACATTTTTTCCAATCCACTTCCACTCCAATTACTACGAGTGATTCAACGAAAAGTTCCGGGAAAAGAAAAAAAGCCATCGGTTATCCCAACGGCTCTCAAGATTAGTTTTGTGGTACAAAGCTTCCATCACGCAGCATAGTCAATTCGCCCATGATGAATGCTAAATCTTCGTTTCCGTCGAATTTGCCACTTTCTTCCAACGCTTCCAAACGACGCAAAAGAATGTTGGCAAAATCTTGAATCTGTACAGGCTGTGCCTCCGCATCCGCGTCATCCAAAATTTCAAAACCAGTCAAGGCTTCCAAGTGGGTCACGATTCGGAAAGCACCGATTTCTCCCAGGAACTCTGGCTTGTTCATTTTTGATTTCTCCAACTTTTGCAACATGGACAAAATATCATTCGCTACCACGCTCGGAAAAGCAACCTGATAAAAGTTGCGATTTTTCGCTTCCTCGGTTTTGATAATCAACACATCAATACCGTCCGGTTTTTTCGCTTTTTTGCCAAACCCAAACATATATTCCACCTCTATCGTTCGATCTGTCTAACTCTCTCCATGATAGACATAATCCGAGAGACAGACAACCCCTATCCATATTTTTACTGGGCTATTTGTCTTTTTTGACACACACGCTAACGTTAAACGACTGCTCCCATCCCAAGTGAGGTGCGCCATGAAAGTTAACTGGAAAAATTGGATGTTTATTCTCGCTCTCTCTTTGCTCGTCACAGGATGCATGACGCAAGTAAAGCAGGAGCAGGCAAAAAACAAGCCCAAAACACAGAGTAAGCCTGCCAAGCAGTCTGCCATTCAAAAGCTTGGCGATAACAAAATGGATGTCGTCCTCTTTTTGCAGCAAGCCGAGCATCAGCTGGAAAATGTATATTATGCTGCTGCGGACAATGCGAAGGGCAAATCTGTGAGTGAGGATGGCCTCGTCTTTCGGGAATTGCCTAAGCGCTTCGACAGTAAAGACAAGATAACGGGGTACTTCGGTCGTTTTTGGAGCCGTCCACTGGCAGAAGCCATGTACGACCACATGACGACTAAGCTGGTGAAGGAAAAAGTATACGTAGCAATCCCCCGCGTCGACTATCCGACTTTGATCTCGGTACGAAACACGACTGTTCAAAAAAGCAATGGAGAACTCAGTGTGACCGTGGAAGACGTAACCAATTCCTCCTTTGCTTCTGACCGCACGCTGCGCTACCGACTCGTACGCGATCAAAAGACCAAACGGTTCGAAATCAAATCACGGATGGGTGCTTATGGGAATGAACAATTTCAATAAGCCTCTTGACATTTCTTGCGGACCCAGCGAATAATAGTGAATTAATAAGCACATAGTGAGCGGCAATGACGGGGAATAGTAAAACCGCCCTTCAGGTCCAGAGAGCGAAATCCACCGGCTGAGAGGTTTCGCCCTTGAATCGGTTTGAACCCACCCCAGAGCATCCAGGGAAGACCTGGACAGGTTTCTTTCACCTGTTATCAAAGAAAGAGAGCCGGGCGTTTCTTGGCTGAAGTATGCCTTCAGTCCAAAACGTCAAATAAGGTGGTACCGCGTGAGGTTTTCAAGCCCTTTCGTCCTTATCAAAGAGACGAGAGGGCTTTTTTCTGTGAAAAACGTCTCGACGTTTTTCATAAAGGTGGATGCGACCGCTTGCGGTCAACAAAACGGTCATGACCGTTTTGTATGCAAGAAGGGGGTTTTGTGCATGAAAAAGGGGAAATTGCGTTTGGTAGTAAAGGTGGGGAGCAGTTCGATTGCAGCAGCTACAGGCGGTGTTGATCCGGCGAAAATGTCGCTGCTCGTCTCCGCTATCAGCCAATTGCGCGAAGCGGGTCATCAGGTTGTCTTAGTCTCCTCGGGAGCTGTCGCCAGCGGCTATCAAAGTCTCGGCTATCAGCAGCGACCGCGGGCCTTGGCAGCCAAGCAAGCAGCGGCAGCCATCGGGCAAAGCCTGTTGATGCAAACCTATACGCAAATGTTCGGCGCCCACAACTTCAGCGTGGCGCAAATCTTGCTCACACGCAGTGACTTTTCTCACAAGGAACGGTATCAGCACGCGTTTTCCACGTTGTCACTGCTTTTAGATAAAAACATTTTGCCAATCATCAATGAGAACGACACGGTATCCGTAGCGGAATTGACCTTCGGAGACAATGATATGCTGGGTGCACTCGTCGCTGGTCTCATCCATGCTGATTTGTATATGATCCTGACTGATACGAATGGCCTGTACGACAAAGACCCGCGTTATCATGCTGATGCCAAACACATAGGCTGGCTCGAAAGTGTGACGGACGAAATCGAGGCACTTGCAGGCGGAGCTTCCCAACTGGGAACAGGCGGTATGCGCTCCAAGCTGATCGCAGCAAAAACCGCCCAATCATTAGGAATTCCGAGTTTTATCGGAAAATTGGCGAATCCCATTGATTTGCAGGATGTCCTTACTGGCGACGGGAATGGCACCTACGTCAACTACCATCCAGAAGCGCCTGCAACGAACGGTGTTCCTACCCGCAAGCAATGGATTGCGCTTCACTCCCCTACCCGTGGAAAAATCACGGTTGATAGCGGTGCAGCGGAAGCGATTTTGGAAAACAGAAAGAGCTTGCTCTTGGCAGGTGTCCGCGATGTATCCGGCATGTTCGAGCAAGGTGAGGTTATCGAGGTTTACTGTGAGGGGACGTTGATTGGCCGCGGTATCAGCAGATTCACTGCATCACAGGTAAGCGATTTTCTTTCCCCTGATAACGTAACGCGACACAGCGGTACTGTTATACATCGAGATGAATGGACGCCTGTCAGCTAAACGAATCCATGTAGATAGAAAGAAGGAGTTGGAGAAACCATGGAAAGCTTGAAGCAAAAAGTGCATACACATTTGAGCCTGGCCAAACAGGCTTCACGAAAAATAGCTCTACTCTCTCGCAAAGAAAAAGACCAGGTGCTCGTCGCAATCGGCAACCAGTTGCTGGCTGATGAAGCCGTCATTCTCGCAGAAAACGCCAAGGATCTCGCACTCGCGGAAGCAGACGGTCAGCCTGCCTCCTACCTGGATCGTCTTCTACTGACGCCGGAGCGAATGACACAGCTCGTGGATAGCCTGGCGCAACTCGTATCCCTCGATGATCCGGTCGGGGAACGAATCGACTCGTGGACACGTCCAAACGGACTTTTCATCGAACAAATCCGCGTCCCTCTCGGCGTCATTGGAATGGTGTACGAAGCCAGACCGAACGTCACCGTTGACGCAGCTGCTATCGCCATCAAAACAGGCAATGCAATCGTCTTGCGCGGCAGCCACAGCGCTGTTCACAGCAATCTCGCGTTGGTGGCTAGCATTCGTCAAGCGCTCACTGCGACCGGACTTGACGCAGAAGCGGTGCAGTACTTGCCTTTTGCCGAGCATGCCTCTGTCGATTACTTGTGCACCGCCAATGGTCTCGTCGATGTCATCATCCCGCGGGGTGGCGCAGGACTGATCCAGCGGGTTCTGCAAATCGCAAGCGTTCCTGTACTCGAAACAGGCGTCGGCAACTGCCACATTTATGTGGATGAAGCGGCTCAATATGACATGGCTGAAAGCATCGTGATCAATGCCAAAGCAAGTCGACCTGCTGTATGCAATGCTGCCGAAACACTGCTCGTGCACCGCAGTTGGCCACAGGAAAATCAACGTGCCTTGCTCCAAAAGCTCCTGGCGAAGGGCGTCGAGCTCCGCGCTTGTGAGCGTACGATAGATCTGCATTCCGATCTCGCTACTCAACTGCACCATGCAACGGAAGAAGATTGGGATACGGAATACTCAGCGCTGATTCTGGCGGTTCGCACTGTCGATAGCTTGAGCGAGGCCATTGAACATATTACAGCGCATACTTCCGGCCATTCCGAGGCAATCGTAACGGAGGATGAAATCGCAGCCCGTCAGTTTTTGACTGCAATCGATGCCACAGCGGTTTATCACAACGCCTCTACCCGCTTTACAGATGGTGGAGAATTCGGCTTTGGTGCCGAGATCGGCATCAGCACGCAAAAGCTCCATGCTCGTGGACCAATGGGCTTGCCAGCGCTCACTTCTTACAAGTATGTCGTACGCGGAAACGGCCAAATCCGCTAGTCCAATGGGAGGGAATCATCATGAGTAACCAAGCAACAGCGATTACAGAAGGGCGGATCGGTTTTCTCGGTGCAGGCTCGATCGTGGAAGCTATGCTTTCCGGTATCGTAAAGAAAGGCTTACTCCCTTCTGAGCGTATTACCGTCTCCAACCGCAACAACATGGGGCGTTTGGAGCAGTTGGCAAATGACTACGGGGTAACTGCTACCCAAGACAAACTTGAGGTAGTCCGTTCTTCCGATATTTTGATTTTGGCCATCAAGCCGAAGGATGCAGCAGAGGCTTTGCAGGATCTACGCGGGGTCGTTCGTTCCGACCAACTGATCATTTCGGTGGTCGCTGGCGTCTCCACCAGCTTGATCGGAGAGTGGCTCGGTGCAGAGTGCCCGATCATCCGCACGATGCCCAATACATCATCCGCGGTTGGTCTGTCTGCTACAGGACTGTGCGCGAATCCTTTTGTCCAGGAAGAGCACCGCGAGCTGGCTACCAAACTTTTCGAAGCAATTGGCACCGTATATGAAGTCGCCGAGGAAGAGCTGGACATCATTACTGGATTGTCTGGAAGCGGTCCTGCTTATATTTACTATTTGGTAGAGGCCATGATGGGGGCAGGTGCCACAGCGGGACTGGATCGGGAAATGGCACGCCAATTAACGCTGCAAACCGTGATTGGCGCGGCACATATGCTGCTCGATACACGAGAAGAACCTTCGATTCTCCGCCAAAAAGTAACGAGCCCGGGTGGAACGACTCAGGCAGGGCTGGAAGTATTGGAAGCCTATCAGTTCCAGGAGGCCGTCACTGCGGCCATCCTGCGTGCTGCCGAAAGATCGCGGGAGATGGGGGCACAATATCAGTAAAGTCGTTTTGTCCCTTCTCCTAGTCATGTATAATAAAAAAGATCAAGCATAGTCGTGAAAAATGATGAAGGAGGTCCCATGGAAATTTACGCCTTGTACGGCACCAGTGGAACAGGAAAAAGCACCAGTGCATTAGAACTTGCTCATCGAATGAACATCGACGCCATTATTGATGATGGCATCCTGATTTACCAGGGACGCAAGGTGGCCGGAACCTCTGCCAAATATGAGAAGACAAAAATTCAGGCGGTAAAACGAGCTATTTTTCATTACAAGGAGCACGCTGAAGAAGTACGGCGAAGTCTTGGCGAGATTCAACCAAGCCGACTACTCGTGTTAGGAACTTCGCAGCGGATGATCGATCGTATCGTCGAAGCGCTGCATTTGCCTTTTCAGGTGGACTTCATCCCGATTGAATCCATCAAGCCGCCGCAGGAAATTGAGGCTGCCCGCTACGTGAGGGAAACAATGGGCAAGCATACGATACCGATTCCGCGTGTGGAGGTAGAAAAAGATTTCCTCCAGCGTCTCATCTCCTCTGCCCAACAGATTTTCAGCTCGAAAAAGGAAGTCATTGGGGAAACAACCGTGGTTCATCCTCCGTTTTCAGGCGGACGTATCATGATTCATCCCCACGTGTTGCGAAAAATCGTGGAAGCGACCTGCAACCAGTTTGATGAGGTCCATCATGTGGTCAAGATCGTCTCCAGCTTTGAGGATTTGCCACGGTTTCAGGTTTCGATTGCTCTTCAACTGCCTTACATGACAAATATTCCAGCACTTATCCATGCCATTCAATCTACGTTGTACAAAGAAGCTCAATATTGTCTCAATATCGCTCCCGCCAGCATCGACATCGTCGTTTCTTCGCTGGAGCTATCCTGATCCGGTCCTTTGCGACCGGATTTTTTTTGGCTGCAATCCTCAGGGGTTACATCCTGACTTGTTGCTCATCCTATATATGATTCCATCTGAAAGGAGCAACCCAATGCCATCCATCCTGTCCTCCAAGCCCTTTACACAAGCTCCCATTCCTGAACCGCCTAAGGTCATTACGACAAAGGACTTGAGCTATCTCAAGGATGCTTTGTCATGGGAACTGATCACTTTCAAAAAGTTGCATGCTTTCGCACAGCAAGCTACTGATCCCCAGGTCAAGCAATGTTTAGAACAACAAGGACAAATGCACCAGCGACACTATCAAAAGCTGCTGAGTCACCTGCAAAACAACAACACCGCAGTGATGGCGACCATTCCGCAGACACAGTCCCAGCAACAGCAATCCCAACCACAACACCAAATGCAATAAGGGAGGAATCGGGATGCCAAACCAAAACAAGATCGCCAATCCGCAATCCGGTCAACTGCCGCAAGTAAAAGGGCCGCAAATGAACGATCGTGACTACCTCAACGATTGTCTGGCTACGTGCAAGTATTTGACGGATAACTTTAACGTCGCCGTTCGGGAAGCCAGCCACCAGCAGCTTTATGATGACATGGTACAAATTTTGAACGAAACCCATCAGTCAGCACGCGATGCTTTTAATCTCATGTTCCAAAAAGGATGGTACAAGCTAGAAGCTGCCGAACAGCAACAACTTCAGCAAGCGTATCAGCAGTTTAGCGGGTACTCCACACAGTTCCCTTATCATTGATAGGCAGAAGACACCTGACCCAAGCAGGTGTCTTCTTTCCATTAACTCTTGCCACGCAAGAGCTGCGATAAGACAAATAACGCCTTTTCCATGTCGGCTTCCTCTGCGTATACATAGGACAAGCGAAGGTGATGACTATCCGTCTGATCATAAACAAAACCGGGATTTAGAAGGACACCTTTTGCCAATGCTCCCGTAAAAAGCTTGCGCATCGAAACAGCCTGATGCAGGCGCAGCCAAATATAAAAACCGCCATGTGGAATACGCCAATCTGCCAGATCGTCAAACCAGCGAGTAAGCCATTCGCACATCCTGTCCCTTCTGTGTCGCAGTGCCGCTCTTAGCCGATCCAGATGCCGGGAATATCTCTCGCTGGTGAGCCACTCTGTCGCCACCCATTGGGAAATCGCACTCGCTCCGTAGTCCGTCTGCATTTTCACATCCGCGAGGCGTTCAATGACAGGCTCAGGTCCTACAATCCAGCCGATCCGCAGCCCCGGACTGAGTGTTTTTGACAAGCTGCCCAAATACAACACCAACCCGCTCTGATCCCTCGCCTTCAACGGCAATGGCCCCGGTTCGTCTAACCACAATTCCCCATAGACATCGTCTTCTAGCACAGGCAGCCTCTCCCGCTCGCATGCGGCCAGCACTTGCTCCCTTCGATTCTCTGACAGGCTAATCCCAGTCGGATTGTGGTAAGCCGAAATCGTATAGAGCAGCGCCGCATTATGCGCCTGTTTTTGTCTCGTAAGCACTTGAGGAGAGATTCCTTCCGCATCCATCGGTACACCAACCAGACGCATTCCCGATGATGGAAACAAAGGCAGAGAGAATAAATACGAAGGCTGTTCGAGCAAGATGGCAGATCCACGGTGAAGGATGCCAATCGATATCAACTGTAAGGCCTGAAGGGCCCCCGAAACGACCAAAATAGACGCCGGTGAAGCTTCGATCCCCCTGCTCCGCAAATGATTGCTGATCGCTTGGCGTAAAGGCAACAGCCCTTTTGGCTCCGAATATCCGAGATGAGTCATTTTGCCCTGCAAGCTAGCCATGACCGCTTCCATCTCCGCAACAGGAATCAAGGCGGGCGACAGCTCACCTGTGCCCAAACGAATGTACCTCGGGTCTGGCTCATAACGATTGATATCCTGAATCGTCTGCGAATTGGGGAGATGCGCTCCTGCCTGAACGTAGCCCAGCCAATTGGGTGGCGGCGCGGTCGTCAATAAGGACCACGTATTATTGCTTACGACGGAGCCACTGCCTACTGTTGCTTCAATGAAGCCATCCGCCTTTAGCTCTTCCAACGCCGTCACCACTGTGCTGCGGTTTACATCAAAGGCTTGCGCCAACGCTCTTTGTGTTGGCAATTTACTATTAATCGGCCACTCTCCGCCTGCAATCTTCCCCTTGATATAAGCCACGATCTGCGCGTAGATCGGTATATCTGATAATTTGTCAGGCTTCCAGTCTATCGTCAGCACAGGCACATTCCTCCTCGTCTTATCATTGTACAAATTGGTTGGTTTGGATGTAAACCAATTGGCTGGAGACAACAGATTCACAACCGTGAATAATGACAGTAATGCAAATAGCCTTTGCATCGAGAGAGAAACGGGGAGGAAATGATCATGCTGGAAGCGATTTTACACGGTTTTGTGCTTGCTTTTGGACTTATTTTACCGCTCGGCGCACAAAATGTTTTCGTTTTTAATCAGGGGGCTTTACAACCTACATTACTTCGCGCCATGCCCGTCGTACTGACTGCGGCACTCTGTGATACCCTGCTCATTTTGCTGGCGGTATTGGGAGTCTCTTTGGTCGTATTGACAGTTACATGGCTGAAAACGGTGTTATATGTCGTCGGCTTCTTCTTTTTGGTGTATATGGGATATTTAACGTGGCTTAGCCGTCCAAATACTGAGACTGGAGAGAAAGAGCGCTTTTCGGCCAAAAAGCAAATCATGTTTGCTGCCTCTGTCTCTTTGTTGAATCCGCATGCGATTCTCGACACAATCGGGGTGATCGGCACCAGCTCACTCAGCTATTCGGGAACAGAAAAGTGGGGCTTTACTGTTGCTTGCATCCTCGTATCCTGTTTCTGGTTTTTCGGCCTTTCTGTAGCTGGTCGTACAGCAGGACGATTGGACCGGTCCGGAAAATTGCAGCGTGGTCTGAATATGGTTTCGGCTGTGATTATGTGGGGAGTGGCCTTCTATATGGCAGCCCAATTACTCTTCTCGTAAAGAGTTCATGAAAAAGTGAATAATCCCCATCCCCTCCACTCAAAATACTCCTATTCGGGTTTTCGAAGTGGAGGTTTGTTTAATGCTTTTTACCAAATCGGATGCACTCTTGGATGACTTGTATGAGATTGCGAAAAATGTGCATCAGACGGCGATCTATTTTAATGAATACAAAATCACTTCATTAGAGACTGTCAAAACCTTTTCTACAGCAATGAAAGAGTACGAAACAAAAGGCGACAAGCTCATCCATGAAATCATCGTGCAAATCAACAAGACCTTTATTACCGCCATCGAGCGTGAGGATGTGCTGGACCTTGCCGTCAAGCTGGATGATGTGCTGGACGGATTGGAGTTTTGCGCTTCGCGGCTGTATATGTACGACATCATGGAACCAGATCAAACGATGGTGCGTTTCGGTCAACTCATCGAAGAAGCTACCAAGCAAATTCTTCTCGCCATCGAACTGCTCCAAAAGCAAAAGTTGTCCGCTATGAAGGAGTACATCATCCGCATTAATGATTTGGAAAGCGAAGGGGATGAATTGGTGCGGGGGAGCATCCGGCAATTGTTCAAAACCTCAAGCGATCCGATTCACATCATGCAGCTCAAAGAGGTTTACGAAGTGCTCGAAGATGTCATGGATCATTGCGAGGATGTCGCAGATGCGATGGAATCCGTGATCATGGGCAACTCTTAAACAAGGAGACCTACTTTCATGTATACGAGCCTTCCCCTTGTTATTGCCGTTATCATCCTGGCTGTTTTCTTTGACTTTATCAACGGCTTTCATGATACAGCCAATGCCATCGCAACCACTGTATCCACCAAGGCTCTCCCACCTAAAATTGCCATTGGACTGGCAGCTATCATGAACTTTATCGGTGCCCTGACATTTACCGGGGTCGCCAAAACGATAGGTGGAGATATCGCCGATCCTACCAAGCTGGAATTCGGTGTGCTTGTAGTCATGGCTGCTCTCCTGTCTGCGATCCTTTGGAATTTGATTACGTGGTGGTACGGAATCCCCAGCAGTTCGTCTCACGCTCTCATCGGTTCACTCGTAGGGGCAGTCCTCGCTTCCGCCGGGAGCGCGCAAATCAACTGGGCTGGTTTTTTGAAAATCTTCCAGGCGCTTATTGTGTCGCCCGTAATTGCGCTGGCTGCCGCTTACCTCATGATGAATTTGGTTTACTTCATTTTCAGTCGGATCATGGTTCCTCCTACCAAGGTCAACCGGGGCTTTCGCTTCTTTCAGATTTTCACGGCGGCCCTGCAATCCTTTACTCATGGAACGAATGACGCACAGAAAGCGATGGGCATTATCGTCTTCGCTCTCGTCGCCGCAGACCTGCATGCAGACACGAGCACGATTCCTTTCTGGGTGCAGTTCATTTGTGCGCTCGCGATGGGTTTGGGAACCTCTGTCGGAGGCTGGAAAATCATCAAGACGGTCGGGGGCAAAATCACTAAGATTGAACCGATTAATGGGGCTACTGCCGATCTCACCTCGTCTTCCATCATTTTTACCTTTACGCAGCTAGGATTGCCTGTCAGCTCTACTCATGTCATCTCTTCCGGGATCATGGGGGTCGGTGCGGCCAAACGGCTGAAGAGCGTCAATTGGGGCGTCGCCAAACGTATCGTGATCACCTGGTTTATCACGCTGCCGATCTCTGCATTGCTCGCTGCAGCTATCTATTTGTTGCTACATGTATTTATCTAAAAGCAAAAGGGACGAGTAACAGGCTCGCCCCTTTTTTCTATGATCTTACTGTGATAAACATAGGAAAAGAGATGGCGGTAATCTATGAAGAATTCGCTCTGGGAGAGAAACACCGTAGAGGGATTACCACGTGAATAGCCTTCCGTTTTACCACTTTCACTATATACTCTGTATTTTCGCCATCCCCTCTTCAACAAATTGATCATCCCGCAACTTGTCCTGCACACTTGTCCGCCACTTTTCTTTTGTCAAAAGCGATGCTAAATCCTCCCCGAAGAGGTCTTGCATGGCTACTCGTGTGGCAATAGTCGTAGTATCTGCAAAACGATATTCGACAGTTTGCAAATTGTCTACCAGCGCAAAGGCTGCCACAGAATTATACAGCATTGCTTGCTTGAACAGTTTCGCCTCGATGTCGGTCGCTTTGTCCTCGTAATGGATCTCAATCGTAAACTTCTCCGGACGGAGCTGAAAGGTACGCTTGCGATCACTCAACGGCAAATGATTGAACATAACCAGATTCGAAGTAGCGCCCATGTACTTGTTCTTGTATGGCAAAATGGATTCCAAATCGTGAGTCAGCTGGCTTTGCTGAGCCAATTGATACTGCTCCGATTGCGCTTCGTTCTCCGGGAGAATGACAATCTGAATGACCATGAACAGGACAACCCCGACGAGAACCAACGTAAGTATGATTTTATTTCGCAATGACATCACCTTCCCCTGCATCGTATTTCAAAATAAGCCGCGGAATGGCGTGGAGCCACAGTGGTATGAGGATGGAGAAAAAAGGCAGCACATACGCTACGGCAATGGTAGCGAATTGATACGGTCCAGAAAGATTCACTGGCTTTGAAAACCATAGATTGCTACCAAAATAGAGTGCAGTCGTAAACACGAGTTTCCCGACAATATAAAGCACCCACAGCATCCAACCCGTTTTTCGCAATAAAAAGGCAGATCGCACATTCATGCGGGTCAAATGATGAGAAGAAGCAGGTCGGTTGATCCCTAGCAAGATCAAATAGACGATACCCATGAGGATACAAGTCGCAAACAGACCATAGTTCAAAAAGATACCCATTCCCCAGATTCGCAAGGGCATTGTCACAATCCAAGCAATGAGTCCGTACAGCAATCCGAGCTGCAACCATTCTTGCAGGAGTGGAAGTATGTATACCTTGCGGCGTTCTCCGACAATCGAATCAATCGAAGGGAGATTGGCCTTTGCTTTTTGCACGGCTTCATCCAGTGATAGCCCATCTGCGACTAAGTCGGCGACCTTTGCCTCCAGATTGCTCAATACTTCCCATTTGAGCTCTTCGATTTGTTTACTTCCTCTGTATTTTTGAAACAATTGATCGACATGGTGCCGTAAACTCTCCATCACACTTCCTCCCGCCTTTCGATGAGCTGGTCAATCAATTCTTTGGCGACCTTCCAAGATGCCAAGGCTCTTTCGTACGACTCTCTCCCCGCTTCTGTCACCTGATAATATTTGCGTCTGCCCCCCTGGCTCTCATCTCCCCAGTACGAAGCGATCAGCTTTTGTGACTCTAATCTTTTCAGGCTGGTATACAAGGAAGGCTCTTTCAGCTCGTAACGCCCGCCGCTGTTTTTGAAAATGGCTTTGATGATTTCGTATCCATAGTTATCGCCGTCACACAGGACACGAAGAATAATCGTATCGATATGACCGCGGATAACGTCACTGCTGATACTGCTGTCACTCATCTCGTTCACCTCGTAGCTATAACATAGCACATATTACTATGTGTGACAAAGTAATATGTGTTGAATTCCTTTTTCCCTTCATAAAAAAGACCCCCCAAAAAAATCTTGAGTGGTCTTAAGCGGATCATTACTCTATCGTTTCTTACTGTTTTACCTGATACACAAGATAGGGTGCTGACGTCCTTTTTCCGTTTCTTTCCGGCCAAACATAAATCAGTTCCAATCGGGGACCGTTACCTTTAATAGGCTCAGTTAATACCTTCCCGCCCTCAGTAAAATCCCCCTCCATCCCTATTACTTGCTTGCTCGTGCCATCCACCCAGACTTTATACGGGTGACTGTCTAATCGTACTCCCTGTGCAATGGCAGTAAAATCAAGTCTGATGGCAGACCCCTCTACCGCCGCACCATCCATTGCAAGCTGCGTGATCGATGTTGGCAGATAGGACTCCAGCTTTTTAGCCCCCATTTGGGCAGCTTCTGCTTGGGACAGTTCCGGGAGAGTTTCTGAATCCGTCCGTTTTTTCATTCGATATGTCAGCAATTGACCAGACGGGCTTGCAAATCGTGCAGTGAGATAGGTAGCATCTGCGACTTTCCATCTGTATTCCATGAACGTTTCGCCCTTAAGCGTTGCCACAGGACGATTTTCCCCTCCTATATGAACACCGAACTCATGCTGAATAAGGGAGGCTATCTCTTCTTTTGAGCTGGCCTTTAATGGCTTCGCTTGTGCCTGAATCGGGATGAGGTTGTAGCCGCTACCTGCTGTCAGGCTTTGAAAATGCTTGTCCAGCACTTCTCCATTCAATGCATTGATATAGCCAGAGAAGGTCGCCGCTTCTTCTGGTTTCAAATTGACCGTCAGCCTTTGAAGGGCCTCTTCTTTGGAAATCGCCTTTGCTGGACTGGGAAATAACGAAAGCTCTGCCTCTGCATGGATACTCTCTTCCATAACCATGCCCTTTGGCCTTCCATCCTCCTCCAGTCGAACCTTCACGACGCTATCTACGAAAGGAACACCGTTGATCTCGCGTTGAAAGACGGCTGTATTCGTTTCCTGTTGGCTCGAAACCATTCGATACTGCTTGCTTTTATCACCCAGTTTTTGTTGCATATATTTCTCTATAGACAGCGCAGGCCCATTGCTGTTGGATGTTGCTTCTTTTTGCTGTGCTTGTTTATTCGCGAACGACTGCGTCTTCGGTTCAACAGCTTGTTCTCTGCTTTGTTTGGTCTGTCCTTCCTCCCGCTTCACTGGCTGTTGTTTGCTAACAGGTTCTTGCGGTGTTACTCCCATTTTTTCCGATAGAGATACAGTCACTGGACGCTCCTCGGAACGGATACCGCTCGTTCCCTCTTGCGATTCTTTTCCAACAGGCATAGCCACGAAAAGAGCCAACGCTACTGCGGCTGCTACACCTCCTGGCACCGAAAGCACGTGGTACACTTTTTGCCTATTCTTCATCTGTCTTGCTTTTTTCACCAGTGTCTGATCCAAATAGGTGACAAATTCCTGACGTGGGGGCGGATCCTGCCTTCTTAACCCTCGCAGTTGGACCGTCAGCTTCTCATCCTCTAGCCCACTCATTTAGAAAACCCCCTTCCTCCGTATGATCCATCATTTCTTTGACCAGCTTTAATGCCCGATGGGTGTTTACTTTCACCTTGGATTCCGATACACCCAGAATTTCTGCCGTCTCCTTGACGCTGTATTCCTCGATGCAGCGCAAAATCAGAACCAGACGATAATGGGGCGCTAGCTTTTGGATCGCTTGCTTCAGCTCACGAACGTTTTCCCTCTTGGTCAGGACGTTTTCCGGACTCCCTTCCTTGGTCGCCAGCTTCATCAGCCAGTTTTCCGAGAAAAAGGACTTGACCTTCTGCTTACGATACTGGTCGATCGCCGCATGCTTGGCAATAGAGAAGAGCCATGTTTTCAGAGTGACTCTGCCATCAAATCCGGCGAGCCCTTTTAACACTCTCGTAAAAACCTCCTGCGTCAAATCCTCGGCATCATTCTGATTTCCGGTAAAATGGAGCAGAAAGTAGTAAACGTCCTGATAGTGAGCATGATAGATCGCGCTAATCCGCTGCTCGATATCCTCCTGCACGGGTTAGCCTCCTGTCTTAGTACGGACTGTAATGCATTTCACCTGTGGTGGTAAATTTGCCGGTTAGGGCATCAATTTCTTCGTGGTCGAGAGATATGGCTGTTCTGTACACCAGAATGGGTTGATAACTTGGGTTATCCGACACAATATCGGCACCCGGTGTGAAATATTGTAGCTCCAGTGGACGCACTTTCAAGTATTCCTTTAGCGCCTGCTCATGTGATACAGCCTTTTTGAGGTCAGGCAGAATGAGCGGTTCCCAAGATACATCCTCCATATGCAGACCTATCACCTCTCCCGTGATACGGTCTATTCTGATAGAAATCTCATCATCCAGAACAGGAATCCCTTCGTGTACACTTACAAACTTGAAACCCTGCTCAGCGCCTCTCTGTCGAAACTCTGCTGTCCCAATCGGCATCACTTCTTTTAAATGCTTTGGTCCGTACTTTTCCAGCGCAGTAATAGCTAGTTTCATCGATTCTTCTGGCGTTATCCATTTCTTTCCGTTTGGATCCTCTTCAGGGTATTCTCTTTCTTTCTTTTTCTTGTCAACCACACCGTAGCTCATGAATCGTCCTGTTTCTTCCTCCGTTACAATGATAGCCTCCAAGTCTTTATTGATTTCATGTGTATATTCCTTACCTTTCGTATCTTCAGAAATGCCTTCTTTTATTTTTTCAGCTTTGCTCTCGATCCCAAAAGCAGCGAACATAGCTACCGCTTCCTCTGGCGTCTTTACGGTTACTTCCTTACCGACAGGATTCACTCTGACAATGGGATTATATGTACTCTCCTCTTTCGTCGAACCGACATAAGGAGGAACTTCCATGCCTGTTTTGGCATCGATAAATTCCGAGAATTCCGATTTGTAGCGTAAGGTAGGAGAGCCATACAAGTATTCCTTCGTTTTCTCGTTCCATCCCTCTAGTGGCTGTTTCAAATAAAAGAGCTTCAGGTGTTTGGCGAAGGCTTTTTCAGCCTGATCCTTGGATATGGCTTCCTTAGGATCAGCAAACTTCAAATCTTCGAGGGCTGGTGCATCATCGCCCCCGAGATTATATAAGCCTGACCCTTTCGATATGACTTCCCCCTTGCTGTTTACGGTTAGAAGAACATTGATATTCAGATACGGAAGTCCGTTTACCAGTTTTGTAAAATGGGCCTCGTTGCCGTGTGAATAGTTAGGGTTATAGGCAAAGCCGCCCATATCTGGACCATACCATTGTTTCATAAAATCTGTTGCCTTACTCTTTACTTTGTCATGCTCAATCTCCGGCCTTCCTTCTTCGGGAAATTCCTCGTAGTAGCTAAACCCATCGGGATTCCCTTGTTTATCCAAACTGAATTCAAAAGACGGTTTCTTCTTCTCCTTGGACGTTTGCAAGATGACGCTGATGCGATTCGTTCCATCCTTTTTTTCACGAATATTTAGCGTACTGTAAGAAAAATCGGCTAAATACGGCAGCCTTTCCTTTACCTTTTGGATTGCAAGCTCTACCTTCCCTTTCCATTCAGGTGCAAGCTCCTTTGCCTTGCTCTCCTCCGCCAGCACTTGACCATTATTCGTCAGATAGATTGGCGTAGTAGCAAGTAGAGTTGCAGTTGTTACCAAAAAAATCACTTTATTCAGCTTTTTCATCATTTACATCCTCCCGTATTTTTTCAACATTAATTAATCGTAAGAAATAGAAAAAGGTTACAAAAAATACAAAATAAAAAAAGGCTGTTGAATCAATCATCAACAGTCTTTTTTATTTTGCATTACAGGGAAAGTACAAGAAGTGCGGCCATCCAGAAGCTGATCATACCCGAAACGATTTTTTTCATACGTTTTTCCACCCCTTCTTCAATCGAATAGGGAAAAAGTGTTTATCCCTCTCACTCCGGGGACAGGATAATAGTAACTTCCCATGCTATGGTCCTCAAAGGAGTTGAAAGCACAATGTCTCGTCACTGGTATCGGCTGCTTCGTTATCCAATCATCGCTCTGGCTGTGACATTAACGCTACTTTGGACGCATCATTACCATCGCCTTCCAGCCTCGTACGCTGTCGCGACGCGGACACATACCGTTACGATTTCTAGCGCTGGCTTTTTGCCCAATCAATTGACTGCACACGAAGGAGAGCGGGTCTCGTTGATGATCGTCAACACCGATACCCGCCCTCACAATCTAGCCATTCGTGATCTGAACCTTACATCCACAGAATTGAAGCCGACCCAATCGACTCTCTTACAGTTTTCAGCCGCCAAACGCGGTCGGTATCATTTCGTATCAGACGCACCTGGCTATCCGGAAACAGGCTTCCAAGGCATACTCGTCATTGACTAGCTTGCACTTCTTCGTCTGGTGAGATTTGCTTCCACCGTCCGAATTTTATCATGAGCAGAGGAATGATCCCGATCGCGGTGATGATTCCCAAAAACAAATAAATGGCAAGGATCGAGAAGGAATCTTTGATCCATCCTGCTACCAAATTGCAAAACATCGCACCCAACCCGCCTCCTACTGAAAAGAAGATGGCCAACGCCGTCACCTGAAGGGATGCGGGTGTATTTTCGCGCACAAATTGGGCTGCTGTCGCCAAATAAAAGCCAACCGAAATGCCTTGCACAAAAAACATGGCAATTACAGCAGTCGTACTCGGAGCAGAGCTATACCAGAACCAGCGCATCGCGCAAAAAATCGCAGACAACAGTAGCGTCAGCTCCAGTCCCCATCTGCGGACAATATAACCCGCCAGCTTCATAAAAGGAGCCTCACTGCCTGCAAACAACAAGAAGGCAAGACCGATACCGGCAATGGTCCCTCCGATATCCTGATAAAACAGGGAAAACCAAATATTATTGGCGTTTACCGATCCCATCATGCAAAACGATGAAATCAAAAACAACGCAAATCGCGGAATTCGCGCCAAGTCTCTGATCCCCGCAAGCATACTGACACGAAACCGCGAAGCCTCTGTCACTTCTTCCGGAACCTTCTGAAGAAACAGAATGGCAATTAGAAACGCCAAGCAAAACGAGTAAAAAAGAAAATGTGGCCCCCATTGCTCGACGAGAAGACCTGTGATGAATGCCGCTAGGGCAAAGCCGATTGCTCCCCACAAGCGAATGTCGCCGAACTGCATGCCATGTCCCTTCGCATAACCAAGAGCCAAGCTATCTGAGATGGGAACGACGGCACTTTGAAAAAATGACAGGAGTATGTAGAGCAAAAAGACGTAGACAAAGGTGGAGACACCCGTAAAGAGAAGTCCCACCAAACCGGTGATGATCAATGTCAGAATCAGCACAGTTTTGCGAATTTGATAGCGATCACAGATCATACCCCACATCGGCTGTGCCACAATGGAAACGATCGGCGCGACTGCACTGATGAGACCGATTTGGGTCCCCGTTAGATGGATGGATTCGTAGTATTGCGTAATGAGCGGAGCAAAAGCGCCAAACCCGTAGTAAATAAAAAGATAAAGGGCGCAAAGACTTACGTATCTGCCTTTTGCGCCCCCCAGCCCGAAACCGGAAAGTGATTCTGGCATATAACTCTCCTATTTTGAGGTTAATTAACCGTGTAAGAAAACGTAACACAGAGCATGCCTACATGATTTATTTTACCGTTGGCAATATTTTCGCCATGTTGACGGTGCGTTTTTTCTCCCAGGTAGCGGGATTGAATTCATCGAACTGCTCCAGAAAGGAGATGACTTCCTTCGTCAATGGAGTCGGCGTCGAAGCGCCGGAAGTAACCGCCACATTTTTCTTTCCACGCAGCCATTCGATGTCTAGCTCAGACAAATCAGCGATTCGATACGACGGAACATTCGCGATTTCTTCTGAGACCTGTGCCAAACGATTGGAGTTGTTGCTGCGCGGATCACCTACGACAATGCACACATCTGCCTCTCCTACTTGCTCCGCTACAGCTTCCTGACGAACCTGCGTAGCGAGACAAATTTCATTATGCACTTCCACGCCTGGAAAACGCTTAAGAATGGCGTCCATCAGATGTTTGACGTCCCATTGACTCATGGTCGTCTGGTTCGTAACGATCAGCTTGTCTGTTGGCAGCTCGAGCGCCTCCAGTTCTTCCAGCTTTTGAACCAGATGTACATGATTCGGTGCGATCCCCATAGCTCCCTCTGGCTCTGGATGTCCTTTTTTCCCAATGTAGAGCACATGATAGCCTTCTGCTACTTTTTCACGGATCAAATCATGTGTCTTCGTTACATCTGGACAAGTCGCGTCGACAACGGTCAAGCCTTTATCGCGCGCTTTCTTGCGCACCTCAGGAGACACACCATGGGCCGTGAAGATGATCGTTCCCTCATGAACCTGATCCAGGAGAGCCAGCCGATCCTCACCATCCAATGTTTTTATCCCTTGTTTTTCAAACGCCTCGACGACGTGAGCATTGTGTACGATCATGCCCAAGATATGAATCGGGCGGGGCAAGTCAAAGTTTTGCGCTGTTCGCAGTGCCAATACCATGGCATCTACCACACCGTAACAATATCCACGGGGGGAAATCTTGATGACTTCCATCTTTACCCCTCCTACTTTTTATAATGCGTGAGCGAAAGACATTTCACCCCGTATTATACCTTATTTGTCTCCTGCACGCTTCTGTTCGTAAACCTTCAGATTATTATAGACAACTTTTAAGAGCGGCGTGGACAAGCCTTTTTGTCGCGCTCGCTCCAAGAGATAGCCTTGCAGATGATCCGCTTCCACCGGAAGATCTTTTTCCATATCACGTAGCATGGACGATTTCGTTTGAGGACGCTGATTTTGGAAAGTCTCCATTTGTTTGTCGACGATATCCGGCTTGATTGGTGCCTCCAAGGCATTCATGACAGAAGCGATTTCCTCAGCGAGCTGACGTGTCAGCTCTACGCCCCAAGCCGACTCTCGGATAGGTCCAACAGCGGAATTCATCAGTGTGGTAATACCGGAAAACGTCGCAATAAACAAGTATTTGTGCCAGGCTTCCCGTTGAATATTGGCGCTTGCACGCATCGTTCCGTTGATCTTGGAAAAGGCTTGCTCAATACGCTCTACACGCTCACTTTTGCCGCCTTCCCACTCACCGAAAACCGTATCATGAATAGGACTTGTCTGCACGACATCTCCGTCAGCATTCAGCGTCGTCTCAATGAAACAAAGACCACCGAGGACGCGCTCCCGGCCAAAACGATCCCATAGCAATTCCATATGCGCAATTCCGTTCAGCAGCGGAATGACGACCGTATCCTCACCTACGTACGGAGCGATGGCATCCACACTAGCTTCCAGCGTGTAAGCTTTGTTGGATAAAAGCACAACATCAAATGGTCCTGCTTCCTCCCCTGCTTGAATCAGTTGTGGCTGCTCCAAAAACAAATCCCCATGAGTGCTCTGAATGCGCAAGCCTCTCTCTTGCAGCTGTTTGTATCTACGCTCGCGCACAAGAAACGTTACATCTACCCCCGATTCAACTAGCCTGCCACCAAAATAACCGCCAATGCCTCCCGCTCCCAGTACGAGAACCTTCATCTATATCGCCTCCGCGTTTATAAGTCATGGTTTGTCTACATTTTATTAGAAAGTAACCATTTTCTAAACCCCACAATACAATGTTAGAAAATATAACATTAAACGTCAGGAAACCTCTTGGCAAACATTATAATGAATTCATAACTTTCATTCGTGAATGGAGTGAGTCATGTTGGATATGAAAACAGTCTTGTCCACAATTGACGCAGAAAAAGTGGAATATGTAGATTTTCGCATCGTTGACCTGCTTGGCCGCCAGCACCATGTCACCGTTCCTGCCTACGCGGTCGATGAAGGAACATTCCGCAATGGCGTCGCCTTTGACGGCTCCAGTCTAACCGGCTACAAGTCTATTGAAGAAAGCGACATGGTAGCCATGCCCGATCCGGCAACAGCCTTCATCGATCCTTTTGTAGAATCCAAAACCATGAATATGGTCTGCAACATCGTCAATCCAGACAACACCGTCTACACACGCGATCCTCGCAGCATTGCCCTCAAGGCCGAAGCCTATCTGCAACAATCCGGCCTCGCTACCGCTGCTTACTTTGGCCCAGAATCCGAATTCTTCCTCTTTGACAACGTACGCTATGCCTCTGGTCCGTCCGGCTCCTTCTTCCATATCGATTCAGAAGAAGCCTTCTGGAACACAGGTAAAGAAGGACAAAACCTCGGCTACAAAGTACGCAACAAGGGCGGATACTTCCCTGTTCAACCAACTGACTCGCAAATGGATATCCGCAATGAAATGTGCACGTTGATGACGAAATGCGGCTTGCATGTAGAGCGCCATCACCATGAGGTGGCAACAGCCGGTCAAGGTGAGATTAATTTCCGCTTCGATACTCTGACTCGTACAGCAGACAATCTATTGCTGTTCAAATACATCGTGCGCAACGTAGCTGCGAAGCATGGCAAAACAGCTACTTTCATGCCAAAACCAATCGTTGGTGACAACGGATCTGGGATGCACGTTCACCAAAGCTTGTTTCACGGCAATACCCCGTTATTCTATGAGCAAGGCGGTTACGCAAACCTGAGTGAGACTGCGCTGCACTACATTGGTGGTATTTTGCACCACGCCCCTGCGTTAATCGCCTTGACTAACCCGAGCACCAACTCGTTCAAGCGACTGGTTCCGGGCTACGAAGCACCAGTAAATCTGGTCTTCTCCAAAGGAAATCGCTCTGCTGCCGTTCGGATTCCGATTGCTGCCGTTACGCCAAAAGCGTCCCGCATTGAGTTCCGCACCCCGGACTCTACTGCCAACCCATACCTGGCATTTGCCGCCATGCTGATGGCAGGCCTCGATGGCATCAAGCGCAAGCTCGACCCGCGTGAACTGGGCTTTGGGCCATTGGATAAAAACATCTACGACTTGTCCAATGCGGAAAAACACGAGATCAAGAGCGCTCCCGCCTCTCTTGCAGAAGCACTTGCTGGACTTGAACAAGACCATGCTTTCTTGCTCAAAGGGAATGTCTTCACAAAAGAAGTAATCGAGGGCTGGATTGCACAAAAACGCGGTGAGATTGAGCAAGTTGAGCGAACTGTGAATCCGAAAGAGTATGAACTGTATTACGACCTATAAGCAAAGAAACAGCCCTTCTCAAATGAGGAGGGCTTTCACTTGCACCCGAATAAAATGCTGTTTTCATTCACAAACTAAAGTTGTACTGCGAAAAAAACAGATGATCGGATGAACATTGACAATGGTGTATCGAACGATAACTCACTTGCTCATTTATTTTGCTACCATTCTTCTCCTAGCCGTAGGCTTTCCTGTAGAAATCGAAATCGGTCAGAAAATCGTTTACGCCGAGCATTCGTTACCAATCATTAGCGACCAAGGGATTATTACGATTGAGGTTTATCCCAGAAAACACAAGTTACTTGTCAAAAAGCACGGAAAAACAGTAAAAACTTATTCCGTTGCAGTTGGTAATCCTTCTACACCTACGCCGGTTGGAGAATACAAAATCATATCCAAAGGAAAAGATTGGGGAGCCTCATTCGGTCCACGTTGGTTAGGTTTAAACGTCCCTTGGGGAATTTATGGCATCCACGGCACAAATAAGCCACACTCCATCGGACAGCATTTGAGCCATGGTTGTATCCGCATGCGAAACAACGACGTCATCGAACTGTTCAAGATGATTCCACTCGGAACAAAAGTAACGATTTATGGTCATGTATTGGGGGACCCGAGCCACAATCCTAGAGATTTAGCCGAGGGCGACGTTGGTGGAGATGTACAGCTCATTCAATCTCGATTGAAGAGCGGTGGTTATTATCACGGAATATGCGATGGCAAGTTTCGATCCTCGACAACTGCAGCTCTAAAGAAATTTCAAAGGGATCGAAAATTAATATCAAACGGTGTTGTGTCCAGCAAGGTTTATGAAGAGTTGGGGTTAGTGGAATAAATCCTGGTAAGATTCGTGTTTTCCCTACATAAACCTTCTAAACATACTTCCAATCCCATTTGCTCCTTGGAAAGTTTTGAATACCTCGTTCGCTACTTTTACACCATTGAGGATTGTGCCTATATCAAGATTTAGATTAGAAAGCCGTGGTGGTCGGGACTCTTTTCTCGTCCGACGGCTCGTTTTTGCCCACTCTTGATAATACTGCCCAAGGGATTCTGGATTCTTCTGCAGCTTTCTGACCGAGACCTTATTTGATTTCAGCCAATCTGCAAATTCAGGGCTAAAGCCATTCATTTGTCTAGCCACTTTTCACTCTCACCTCATTTCATAAATGAATAATGCAAAGGGATCGTTTGTCCCTTTGCATTACTTCTTTACCTAATTACAATCACAACCGACAATTACCAACAAAATGAAAAGGACCAGGATCAGAGCAAAGTCGTCAAAGCCATCAAAGAAACCCATTCTGTCTCCCCCTTTCCTTAGACACCCTACTGTATGCACATTTCTCATGATTTGCCTGTACACTCACCTAAAAGAAAAAGGACGCAAGCATTTGCCTACGCCCTTTTTCAACGACTGACTAGATTATTCAGCAAACAGTTTTTCTGCATCATCCAATGCAATTTTGTGTCCCAGTGATGAGTAGTCCAGCCACGGCTGTCCATTCAGCACATACACATGATTGTTTTTCACTGCTTTCAAGCCTTGCCAAATCGGATTTTCCTGAAGCTGCTTCCCGATTTTTTGGGCATCACCGTCTTTGTTGACAATCAAGAAGATAGCTGTTTCATCCCCATCACTCGAACTTCTTTCGCTGTGACACGAACAGCCATCACTGATGCATCTTTTCCGATCTTCTTCTGAATCATCGCTTTTACGCGTTCTGCCTGCGCGTCATACTCCTTCATAAAGTCTTCTGCCTGCTGCTGGCGATTTACCAGTTCCCCCGTCTTTTTCAAATGATCACGCCATGTTCCCTCATCGAGGTTAAAGACTTGGACTGGCGCGATTTTTTCGTACTTCACCAAATCAGCTCCAGCGTATTTTTCGTTCAAGAAAGTTCTGTTCTTCTAACCATTTATTCATCTGGTAACAAATCACTCAAAAAAACGCAAAAAGAGCCTTAAAAAGGCTCCCTCTGCGTTGCAAATTATTCTTTTACATAACACTGATACATCTTTGTTTCTTCATCCGTTGCTTTTGCGATTCGAAAAGCTTCTTCCACGCTTTTCTTGTTTTGAATTACCTCGTAGAAAAAGCGCAGTGTGAACATCAGCGCAGAACTTCCGTCCGGGTAATCATCTGGCCCAATATACGTATGGCAACCACTGTCCAGAAAGGCCTTCGCTAATTCGGGATCACCCAGCGAGCATCCGTTACCTAACACGATTTTTCCATCCAGCTTGGCAAAACGTCTAACCTCGTCAGGACCAAAATCACCCTTTGGTTCCCCTTCCTCGTAAACCTCCTCGCCCAGCTCTGGCATGATCAGGCTTCCCTCATCACCATGGAAATTCAGAACAATCATGTCGGTATTTGGGTAGAGATCGTTGCCATTCAATACATCAATCAAATCGCTTGGTCGACCAATCCAGTACGTAAAGACACGAGCTCCAAAATACTCAAGTGTATTCCGGATTGCTTGGCTATCCAGATCCGTATCCGGACCGATTACTAAGGCAACATTCATTTCAGGTTTACTCATCGTGATATTCCTCCATTTTGTTGTAAGTGGTTTTTATTTGTGGTTAGACAAAACCATTTACATGGAGGGGGTCGGGCCAACTGGTGGATGGCAAGACGTTACTTCTTGGTCATCATAATATAGGTAAACTCCTCTTCAATTGGAAATTTTTAAAATTTAAAGCAGTATATCACTCAGAACCTATAATGTAAAGGTTTTCCATCTACCAAAAACCTACTTCTTGATTGGCTCTTCCGGCCACCCTGGACCACCAAAATCATAGGACATCGGTCCATTGCTCTTCTCGGACTGGAACTTACCTGTTCTAACATCCAAAAAGTCTATTCTTACCCGATTGTGTGTGCTAATGACCGTGATGATCATCACATTGCGAATTCTGTTGTCTTTTTCCAAACGCTCTACGAGAATATGCTGATCGTATGAGATAATTTCGGGCTCTGGTGGCTTCAAGTTGTATTTCTTTTCAAGTCTCTCGATTGTTTCCTTATCTATGCCTTCGATTTTTCTCTCGGGATCCTGCAGTCCATACTGTGAAACTAATGCTGCGTCTGTCTGGCCATCCTTTTTCAAAACATGCTCGTACCCTTTTGCTACGATATACACTTGGACATCGGGATGCTTTTCGAGATCTTCCACCATGAATCGCTCCACGAATGTATGTGCCTCGCGCTCGATCAGCTCATTCTGAATGACCGCCAAAGGCTCTCCCCAAGTACCAGAAGAACTAGTCACAAGCAGCAAGCAAAGAAGCCATGTCAAAGTTTATTCCACCTCCTGTTTTGCAGCGATTACGCAAACCCTTTTTTGATTTTGGTCTTCATGTCACGATACAGCTCCCCGTATGTAATCGCATGCTCGATATGCGAATAGGAAAGCACGGAATTGCCATCCTTACTCTCGCAGCAGGCAAAGAACAGGCTTTCCATCAGATTGTGATTTTCGATGGAATTGGTAATGTGGACGCAATCTTCAATTGAATCATGAGCGTCATGCTTGTAAAAAAGAAATGTCCCTTCTTTGAACGCCCCTTTTTTGTTAGCGTCTTTCCAAATAAGCATGCCCAGGGTAATAAAGTACCCTTCCTGGAAGCGGATGACGCCTGTAATGACGGAATTAATCGTAGTCGGAATGATCGCAATCGAGTCATTGAGCTGATTGACGTATTCATACAACGCGTTATTGGATTCTCGAAGATCAGCGATTGGTACATGAAGAAGCTGCTTGTCTCTTAATTTTTCTACAAGTTGCTGAACGCATAGCGTCTTATTCAAAGTTGAAATCACAACCTCATCACTTCTCCCATTGTAAGTAAGTGCCTTCTTTACGTTATTCGTGATGAATGGACATATCCCTACAAAATCCGTGCAAATCTTCTTACCTTTTCAGCGAAAATCAAATTTTACCATATTTTATCAGGGGGTTACGGTTGTGAAACTCGCGGAAGCGTTAATCATTCGTGCCGATTATCAAAAGCGAATCGAACCAATGCGTCCTGCCGTTTTCAGGACACCATGACGCTCTCAGATGCGTTAACCAAACGTGATATTCTTGGTGCAAAGCGGCATGAGCTGCCGACCTGATCCAGGCAGCCACAGTCAAGCATGATCGCTATAGCCGCTCAGAGGTCAAGATTTGCTCGACCGTAAGTATTGGCCAGTTGCAAAAGCAAGTCGATGAGCTGTCTAAACAGTACCGGGAATTGGATGCAAGCATTCAACAATTCAACTGGTTAACAGAACTGCAAGAAGCTTAACGTAAGACGCATGGAAGTCGGTAGTCTGTCTGCAAAAGGCGAACACGCCCCCCTTCAACAGGGTATATGTTGAAAATTCCAGCAGAGTCGAGGGGCCACCCCGAGGGTTCAAATCCCTCTCTTACATAAGATGCCCAGCATTGTGACATGAGTACTGCGTACGTTGTATTGTAACTACCGTGTGTTGATTTTGTCTGACAGACGAGGGTGGGTACGGGGATTATTCCATGTAAAAAAGCCCTTCACGCCTTGATGTGGCCGAGAAGGGCTTTTTGGCGCAAATTTACGCTTTTCCTTTTAAATAATCATCTTTTAGCTTCTTTTCCTGCTCGACGGTGGTCATATCTTTTTCTAATACTTGATACATCAATTCATCCTTCAGCTTGCGTGAAATTCCTTTTTCCTGGTGATTCGGGACTGATGTACTCATGACAGAGTCTTGTTCCATACCAGCGTACCTCCATGGCTTTTTGGGGTTAGTTTGCCCGAAAGCGCTCACCCCATTCACCACACCCGCTGAACACTGAGCATTTTTCGCAGCTCGTCGACCGAACGTGGAATATTTCCGCCCAGCTCGCGCTTCCACTGCTCAGGCAGTACCTCCCACACATCAACGAGCAACGGCATACCCAGATGAAGACTCTCCAGCATGGTTCGATTTTCTAATGCCTCCTGCGGATCTCCCGCGAAAACAAGCCTGCCTTCATCCATGATGCAAATCCACTCTGCCCATTCAAACGCAATATCCATATCGTGTGTTGCCATCAAAACAGTCGTTCCTTGCTGGTGAATCGCATCGAGCTCCCGCAGCAAATTTTTGGTCTGATAGCGATCCAGATACGCAGTAGGCTCGTCCAAAAGCAACAGCTCTGGCTCCATGACCATGACTCCCGCGAGTGCCAGCCGCCGTTTTTGTCCCAGGCTCAAATGATGAATCGGAGCTTCTGCCAGCTCCCTCAACCCGAATGCATCCAGCACCTTTTCTACCTTTGCCCGGATTACGTCCACAGGCAGCTTTTGATTGCATAAACCGTAGGATATATCCTCCGCGACCGTGCTTGCGATCAACTGATGCTCGGGATCTTGAAAGACCAAGCCTACCCTTTGCGTCATCTCTTGCAGTGCGGCTCGTTTGTAGACAAGCGGTTTTCCTTTCCACAGCACCTGTCCCTGCTGTGGCTCGATGATCCCGTTACTATGCAAGAACAAGGTCGACTTCCCACAGCCATTCCGTCCCAAAAGGACACATTTTTTCCCCTCTGGAATCCATAAGGACAGCCCTGACAAGACGGGGCCCCGCCCTCCCGGATACGTGTACTGCAAATCGATGAACTCCAACAATCGTGATGTCATAACCGCCAACCTCCTGTCCACCACTCAAGCAGTACCAGCAGCATACAGCCTGCGATTGACTCCCACTCATAGCGACGCGAGCGAGCGTGAGTATGAAACGAGAGCACCTGCATGCTCTCCCCGAAGCCTCTAGCCGCCATACCTTTGTGCAAGGCTTCGTATTTGCGCATCGCTCTGACAAACAATTGCGCAACGAGAACCCCTGCATCCCGAAGCGTCGCCAGGAAGTCGCGATGACCTCCGCGAGAACGTTGCGCAATCCATAGCTGGTGAGAAATCGTTACTAACACAAAAATAAACCGATACATGATCATTAATAAGTCAGTCACAAGGACAGGCATACGAAGTCGCCGGAGCACCTGCAAGATTTCGGCAAACGGCACGGTAAACAAAATGAAGGCAAAGCAGGATAAGCTCGCCATGGTACGCCAAAATAAGATCCAAACTTTACTGAATGATGACGTCGGCACGTAGAGCACGTACGAACCCAACTCCCATGCTGCCGCGACCTGGACCTGTACTTCGCCTGCTCTCGCCCCTTCTACCAATAGCGCAGGGAGCCCCGCCACGAAAAACGAGAGCGACACGATCATAAAGGCACAGTAGATACGGACAGGAATACGGGCATACACCACTACCCATACCGTCATCCAGACAACGACAGCCATCTGCATCCATACATGCCCCAGCAAGACGAGCAGTAACAATGCGCTCGCCAGCAATAACTTATGAGCTGGCGGTAGACGTTTCAGATTGTTTTGATAAGAGAGAGAATCAAGCTGTAGCCCGTTCATTTTTTCCGCTTATCCAACCGACCTTTGTACAAGCCCACGGCATAGCCAACCACTCCCGCACCCAACGCCGCCTGCACCGCAAACAATAGACTCTCCGTCTCTCCCCCTGGCGGTTCTATCAGCGGTTGAAACCATGGTTCGTAGTTCGGAGCGATTTCCTTGATCGCTTCCTCTGCCACGCCGTCTGCGCCGCCAAATTCCGAATCCTGTACCAGCAACAGCGGGACAATCGCCAGTACGATTACCCCCAAGAGTAACAGCCAGTTCCATCCTTTTTTCACAGCGATTCCTCCTGTTTGAGCAAACGAAGCTGTGTAAGCTCTTTTGCGTTGTAAGATAACAACCAGTTCCAAACAAGAACGGTCAACAGACCTTCACTGATGGCGAGCGGTACTTGCGTGAACGCAAAAATTCCTGCGAATTTGGCAAACGAGGCCAACACTCCACCAGATTCAGCTGGAAATGCGAGAGCCAGTTGAATCGAAGTCACCACATAGGTAGCGAGGTCAGCCAAGGCAGCCGCCGCAAAAACAGCCAGACGCTGGCTTCCGCTAGCTTTCATAATTATCCGATAGATACCGTATGCCACCATTGGACCTACTACTGCCATGGATACAGCATTTGCCCCTAGCGTAGTCAGACCTCCATGTGCTAAAAGCAAGGCTTGAAACAAGAGCACCATGCTCCCTAACACAGACATCGCAAAAGGCCCAAACATAATGGCGCCAAGGCCCGTTCCAGTCGGGTGAGAGCTGCTGCCTGTAACCGAAGGGATTTTCAGTGCAGATAAAACAAATGCAAATGCTCCTGCAACACCAATAAGGAGCTTCATTTCGGGATGTTCTTTTACAATCTTGTTAATCGAGCGAAGCCCAAGAATAAAAAATGGCAAGAAGACAGCCCACCAAAATAAGGCCCAGGATAATGGCAAATACCCTTCCATGATGTGCATCGCGTGTCCTGTCTCTGGTTCATTGAGCAGAAAATACAGGACAAAGCCCGCTATCAACAGACAAGTAGATACGAGACGAGATCGATTCATGTTTATCCTCCTTCACTGACTTTCGTTCTTTCCTACACAAAAAAATCTCCTCCAACAATGGACGAGACGTGCGCACAAAACAACAGACTGATTAGACAGCCTCATTGCCTCGTATTCACCGCTCCTTTCCGCGAAGGTTCTGTGGGTGTGGCTACTAGGTAGGTCTCCTGGCTTCCAGATCCATGCGCTCCTTGTCCTTCCCCATACGAAGATGAGTGGTTTCCTTCTCAAAGAGAGCTCCCTGGTTACAGTGGCGGGACCGCTCGGGACTTTCACCCGATTCCCTGTTACCCTTTATGCGTCACATAAAGGCACCTAACGCCGACAATATAAAATTGACAGACAATTCTTGTTTGTCCCACATTATTATACCGGATCACTACATAAATCGGAAGAATATAAGTAAAAACGCATAAGCCTATGACCCACTACAAACAGAGCCATCGACCTATGCGTACTTGTTCTGTCTATTCTTTTGCGTCTACGCCAATGACTTCACTAATATGTTTAAAACCATCTCGCTGCATGAGCTTGAGCAGTTTTTTGTTGATTTGCTTGGCGATACCTGGGCCCTGATAAATCATCCCCGTATACACCTGAACGAGACTGGCTCCTGCTCGGATTTTCGCGTAGGCGTCTTCACCATTATAAATACCGCCGACACCAATGATTGGTACCTTGTCTCCTACTTCTTGATAAATCTCCTTCACCCAAGCTGTGGAACGCTCCGTAAGAGGTCTTCCGCTCAAGCCACCCGCTTCCTCGGCAAATCGATGTCCGGAAACCGCCTCGCGAGATAGTGTCGTATTGGTAGCGATAATTCCGGAAATGCCCTCTTCAACAGCAGCATGAACAACATCGCGCATGTGCTCATCTGACATGTCTGGTGCTACTTTCAGCAAAATCGGCTTTTTCTTGATGGAGCGTGCTTCCATTTCGGTCGCCTTTTCCCTTACTGCACGCACCAAATGACGCAAGCTCTCTGTTTCCTGCAAGTCACGCAGATTCGGGGTATTCGGAGAGCTGATGTTAATAACGAAATAGTGACCGTATGAATAGAGCATGTCCATACATTTGCTGTAGTCGATGGCCGCCTCTTCATTCGGCGTTACTTTGTTTTTCCCAATGTTAATCCCAATCGGAACATCTGAGTATGCGTAATCGACCAAATGCTGGGAAGCCAAATACGCACCGTGATTGTTGAAGCCCATCCGGTTAATGACAGCTTGATGTTCCGGCAATCGGAACAATCGGGGCTTCGGATTGCCTGGCTGCCCCTGTGGCGTCAATGTCCCGATTTCCACAAACCCAAAACCAAGGGCACCTAGCGCATGATAGACTTCCGCATTTTTATCAAAACCGGCTGCAAGTCCGACTGGATTCGGAAACGTCATTCCCCACAGCTTATTCTCCAACCGCTGGTCTTTTACCTGATAGATCAACTTCAGGATGCTTTTGCCTGGAGCAGAATCCTCCACCAGCCTTAAGGCACCAATTGTCTTTTCATGAATCTCTTCCGCATCTTGCTGGAACAGATATTTTCTTATGAGCTGATACATCGGCTGCACTCCTTACTCCGTTTCTACCTTTTTACCTCATAGTAGAATACCATACTTTTTCGGGAGGATGTAACCTTTATACGTGATACATATTTCCAAGTATGCAGGCAAATCCTAACAGCACCACCACGTACAGGGGGATCAGTCTTTCATGAAAGTGGACAGAAAATCGGGATTGGTCAAGCCATTATGGTGCTGGAAAAATGAAGATGGATTCGGTCTGACCCACTTCCTCCAACTGAATAAATAAAAAAACTGCTTGCCGTAAGCTCGGACAAGCAGTTTCTTCTTTTCTATTTACCGTTGAAGCTAGTTTTTCACCAGCAAAACTTCTTCGATAGAAGCATACGGCAGGTTATGCGCATCTGCAACAGCCTTATAAGCTACTTTGCCGTCGATGACGTTTACGCCTTTTGCCAATGCTTTGTTGTCGCGAATCGCTTGTGCGTAGCCTTTGTTCGCCAATTGTACCGCGTATGGAACGGTTACGTTGGTCAGGGCCAATGTAGATGTACGAGCGACTGCACCAGGCATGTTGGCTACAGCGTAGTGAATCACACCGTGCTTCTCATAGGTTGGCTTGTCATGAGTCGTGATACGGTCAATGGTTTCAATCGATCCACCTTGGTCAATCGCAACGTCTACGATCACAGAACCAGGTGACATCTCTTTTACCATGTCTTCTGTTACCAGACGTGGAGCACGAGCACCTGGAATGAGTACAGCGCCTACCAGCAAATCTGCTTTTTTCACAGCGCTTGCGATGTTGAAGGAATTGGACATCAGCGTCTGAACGCGGCCTTGGAACAAGTCATCCAGTTGGCGCAGACGGTCTGCGTTTACATCGATGATCGTCACATTTGCACCCAGTCCAAGCGCCATTTTCGCTGCGTTTGTCCCTACGATCCCACCGCCGATTACAACTACCTCGCCTTTTGGTACACCTGGTACGCCACCGAGGAGAACACCTTTTCCACCGTATTGCTTTTCCAAGAATTGCGCGCCGATTTGAACGGACATGCGGCCTGCTACTTCAGACATCGGCATCAGCAGAGGCAGAGCGCCATTGTCGAGCTGAATCGTTTCGTAAGCGATTGCAATCACTTTTTTATCGAGCAATTCACGAGTCAATTCAGGCTCTGGTGCGAGATGCAAATACGTGAACAGAATCAGACCCTCGCGGAAATATCCGTATTCAGCAGGGAGTGGTTCTTTTACCTTCATCACCATGTCAGATGCCCATGCCTCTGAAGCGGTTTCTACGATCTCAGCACCTACTGCCTTGTAATCTTCATTCGTAAAACCACTGCCTTGCCCTGCACTTGTTTCGACACGAACCGAATGTCCGTTTTGTACCAGAGCAGCTACACCTGCCGGAGTAATGGCAACGCGGTTCTCATTATTTTTAATTTCTTTTGGAATTCCAACGATCATGATAAGTATGTCCTCCTTGGAAACGCCAATTTCTTTGCGGTTTCTATTATTGTACAGCGTATCTTCGGGCATACTCCTTGGAGATTCCTTTAATTTTAGCGTCTTTTTATTTGTGAAAATTCACAAACAAACTACTGTTCCCCATCTAATTTGGCTATTTTCAACTCTACATATAAGGCAGCCCGCTGGTTCATGTTGTCGAGGTCGACACGCATGATCTCCTCAATTCGTCTCAGTCGGTAGCTCAATGTATTAATGTGAATATGCAGGCGCTCTGCTGTCTTGTTGACCTTGCCTGCGGCATCCAAAAAAGTTTCCAATGTCGTCAAGAGCGTGGTCTGGTTGTCGCGATCGTACTGTCTGAGCTTTTCCAGCCGTTCATTTTGATAGCCTTGCTCCTCTTCCCACTGCTTCAGTTGTAGTAGATAGCGATATATCCCAAGCTCGTGGTACCCGTGAATCCCTTCATTTTCCTGCGGGAACAGCTTCTTGATCTTGAGCGCATGCAGTGCTTCCCTGTAGCTCTTCACAATATCTGTATAAGACTTGTAATCTCTTCCGTAGCCAGCAATCACCTGGCGTCCTTCCGTGACATGTGCTTCGAGCTTGCCGAGCGAGTCTGCGAGGAACTGTTCCACCTTGCGAATGAGCACTTCGCTCTTCTCTTTTTTCGCATCGGACAGACCGATCAATAAGATGATTTGGGAACCGTCGACAACCCAGAGCAGCTTGTCACGCATTAATAACGGATACAAGTACTGGTCCAGACGGGCTCCTGCCGCTTCAATAATACAGATTAAATAAGAGGTCGGAAGCTGCATCTGCAAGGTGTCCGCTTTTTGGCGAATAGCAGCCTCACTGCTGTGATTCCCCAGCAACAGCTCCCACAGAAATTCCTTGCGTCGCTGTTCCTCCGCCTTGCGTTTTCCCTGCCGCTGGATGAGACGCGAGACAGCTACGCGTGCGGCCTGACGAAGAATCTCATCATCTTCCCGGGTAATCGGTCGATTTACCTCTTGTGCCCAAATGTAACCGAGCACGTCACTCCCTCTGCGAATGGCAATCGCCACACGTTTCCCCAAGCCGATTTCGTCCTTTGCTGGGATGTGTACGGGGTCGTCTTTCGTTAACAGCTCCTGGAATACGCCGTCCTTCCAGAGGCGCGTCAGCACTCTTTCCGGTACCCGTCGCCCCATGATGGTAGACCAGCGCGCTTCATCTGTGCTTTCTCCGTGTGAGCTGTAAGCAATCAGTTTATGATCGGCATCTTCAACCGTTATCGGATTTTGCAAAAGTTCTCCAATGGCATCAGCTAATTCGTCGATATCAGCATGCTGATACTGTTGAAAATAATTAGGCTCTACGGGCACACTTTCACCTCTTTACCGCTCTTTTCTACGCGTTCCTCTATTATAGTAGAAAACATGGCTTCGCTAAACGGTCTCGCTCAATTAATAAGGAGCGTTCGGTAACCTGTCGCTGTCATGTGAATTGACACAAAGGAATCGGGTGACCTCGCCTGTACGGTTCACCCAGTTGTGCGGTACGGATGAATCCATGTGAATACTGTCGCCAGGGAACAAATCATGCTCCTCTTCCCCCAGCAAAAGTGTCAGCACACCCGCGAGGACGTAAATAAACTCTTGCCCCTTATGTACAAAAGGCGTGCCTTTTTCTCCATGCGGGGAAAGCGTGACGAGAATCGGTACCAGTGACGGATTCTCCAAATCACCGGACAGGTCCTCATACACAAAAGGCGCATACAGAAGCTGGGATCGCTCTTTGCTCGCCCTGCGTACCTGCCCATTCCCTCCACTCGACTCACCCGAAAAGAAATAGCCTGGGCTCACTCCCAAGGCTTCCGAAATTTTTTTCAATGACTCCAGTGTAATAGAAGACTTCCCACGCTCTACTTGGGACAAAAAGCTGATCGACAGCTGTGTTTTTTCCGCAATTTGTTTGAGTGTCTTCTTTTTGCCGACTCGAAGCGATTTGATTAATACACCAATGGTAGGTTCCATTTGCATACCTCGCCGTAAAAAGGATAGGTCTATCATACTCTTTCCTGAAAAAAGTTGTAAAGTTAGCATAAGTATCAATTTTTACTATTGCTACAAATTGTATGGCATTTTATAATATTTATCATTATCAGAATTGTAATCGCTTTATTTTTGGAAATTGAAGTGCTACTTCACCCACAAATTGAAGTGACACTTCAATACTTACCGACAAAGGAGGATTACCCGATGGCATTACAAACACAAGCGGGCGTTTCCAAAAAGGTTCAAAACAAAGCGTTGGTCGCGAGCCTGATCGGCAGCTCCATTGAGTGGTTTGACTTTTTTCTGTATGGAACGATGGCTTCGCTCGTATTCAACAAGCTATTTTTTCCTTCTTCTGATCCAACTGTAGGCTTACTGCTCTCTTATCTCTCATTTGGTCTTCCCTTTTTCATCCGGCCATTGGGTGGCGTGATCTTCAGTCATATCGGAGACAAAATCGGTCGTAAAAAAACGCTGGTCTTGACGTTGTCGCTGATGGGAGGCGCTACCGTCTTGATCGGTTTGCTACCTGATTACAATGCCATTGGCATCTGGGCTCCCATTCTTCTCGTGCTGATGCGTTTGATTCAAGGCTTGGGGATCGGTGGTGAATGGGGAGGTGCATTGCTTCTCGCCGTAGAGTACTCCGGCAAAGGCAGACGCGGCTTTTTTGGAAGTATCCCACAGATGGGTGTAACGATCGGCATGCTGCTCGGTACGTTGGCTATTTCGATGATGAGTGCGCTTCCCGATGATCAATTCATGTCTTGGGGCTGGCGAGTTCCGTTTCTGTTGAGTGCAGCACTTGTCTTTTTAGGACTCTGGATTCGCAATGGTATCGATGAAACACCAGCTTTTCAAGAAGCAAAAAAGACAGGGAACATTGCGAAAGTTCCCATCGTCGATACATTCCGCTATCACTGGAAAGCTGTTCTGATTGCCGTCGGAGCCAAAGTGGTAGAGACGGCGCCGTTCTATATTTTCTCAACGTTTATTATTGCCTACGCGACGAATTACTTGGGCTACGACCGAATAACGGTACTCAATGCCGTGACGATCGCCACATTAGTGACAACCATCGCGATTCCGTACATGGGCATGCTGTCAGATAAAGTAGGCAGAAAGCCATTGTATATCGGGGGAACGATAGCAATGATGCTGTTTGCATTCCCTTACTTTTATATGCTGTCATTGAAATCAGCCCTCTGGCTTACCGTCGCGACTGTCATCGGACTCGGGATTCTCTGGGCTCCGGTCACAGCTGTATTAGGTACGATGTTCTCGGAGATTTTCAGCACGAATGTACGCTATACTGGGGTTACTATTGGCTATCAGCTCGGTGCAGCTTTGGCGGGGGGTACTGCTCCGCTGATCGCTACTGCCTTGTTAAGTTCCTTTAACTCCTGGGTGCCAATCGCTTTGTACATTGTAATTTCCGGGGTTATTTCTCTCATTGCAGTTTCTGCTACGAAGGAAACAAAGGATTTGGATTTGGACGAATCCTGATGGAAAGGAAGAATGAGATGCTACTATTAAGCCGTGAAAACATTGAACAAATCTACACAATGAAAGATTGTTTGGAAGATGTGGAGCATGTCTTCCGTGAGCATATGCTAGGAAACGTCACCACCCCTGTTCGTACTGCCATTGACCATCCGAAATACGGAGCAACCAGTCTATACATGCCGTCCTATTTGGAAACGGACGATTACGTAGCGGTCAAAATCATCAGCATTTTCCCAGAGAATCACAAGCATGATATCAAAGCACTCCAAAGTGTGATCGTGTTGACCGAAGCAAAAACGGGACAGCATGTAGCGATGATGGACGCGAGCCTTTTGACAATTATGCGCACAGGTGCAAGCAGTGGTGTTGCAACCAAATACTTGGCAAAAGAAAATGCGCAAAGCTGCGCTGTACTGGGCTGCGGGGCACAATCCATCGGACAAATTCAAGCCGTCATGGAAGTCCGTCCGCTGACAAACCTTTATCTCTATAACCGCACACGTGAGAAAGCAGACAAAATGAAACAAACACTGCTATCCCTCTACCCGGAGTGGCAAGGTGAAATCACAGTTATGGATGATGCCAATGAAGCGGTGGCGAATGCCGAAATCGTGATTTGCAGCACCAAGGCTACCAGCCCGTTGTTTGATGGAACACGCTTACGACCTGGTACGCATATCAATGCCATCGGTGCTTTTCTTCCTCATATGCAGGAGGTCGACTTGACTACCGTACAAAACAGCAAAGTCGTGGTTGATACACTGGAGGGAGCCCGGCATGAGGCAGGCGATCTGCTCATTCCGATTGAACGCGGAGAATGGAGCTTCGAACAAATGCACGCGGAGCTAGGAAACATTCTGATCGGGAAAAAGCCTGGCCGAGAAAATGATGAAGAAATCACGCTGTACAAATCCGTGGGTGTTGCCTATTTAGACACAGCCGTCGCCAAAACGGTTTATGAACGGGCGAAAGCAAACGGCATTGGAATAGAAATCCGCTTGTAAATCTTCTTTTATAGAAAAACAGCCGCCTTCCCACCCGGGTTTTGGCGGCTGTTTGCTTTTTCCTGTTTACAAAAGCCGTGCGATTGCATCGAGAATCTGCTCTTTTTGAAAAGGCTTTACGACGAAATCACTCGCGCCTGTCCTCATCGCTTCTAGCACCTTCTGCCGGTGCCCAACTGCTGAGCAGATCAAAATTTTGGCATCACGGTCAAAATCCAAGATGTGACGCATAGCTTCAATCCCGTGCATGTGCGGCATGGTAATATCCATCGTGACAATATCTGGCTTGAGCTCTTTGTACTTTTCAATTGCCTCCAAACCATTGCACGCTTCTCCACAAACTTCATGTTGTTCGCCTAACATATCCGTCAGCACCCTTCTCGTGAAGGCTGCGTCATCTACTATCAGCAATCGGGCCATGCAATCTTATCCCCTCGCATCTCGCTTGCTATTCTACTTCCTACTTTTGCAGAAATTGCAAGCCTTGTCCACGAGAGAAAATGACTTCTTTTGTCGAATAGGCACTCCGATCGGCATTATGAAATAAATCCGATTCGCTCGCTGCTCTCATTCGAATCGCTGTCGCTGGCGAGTTCGACTGTCCGGCTCGACGCCAGAGGGCTATCTGGTTTCGGGTGTGGAGTGGTCTCTCCAATCTCCGGTCGATCGACCTGTGTAACCTCATCAGGAATATGAATCTGTGGGATTTCCACCATATCGTTTTCCATCACGTGTACGCCTCCCTTCTGTTCCCTCTTGGCAAGGAGATATGTTCTCCATTTGATTAGCCTGTCCGTATCCCTTTTTTCCATGCACAACCCTCAGAGAACCTATATAATAGGCATGACGTGTATCTATCATATTAAGTGGATTATGCTTTTTTTCTATGGAGGAATCCCGCATGCCAAAGCTGCTGCCATTTCCCGTCTTATTTACCGGTTTGGTAGTCGGGCTGCTACTGCTCATTACCAGTCAATTCGTTACAAGCATGAAGCATCTCGATAAAGTCATAAATAAAAGCAGCCATTCTTCTGACAAAGTGCGTGTCGCCCTATTACTGGAGGGCCCCACTTATGATCAGGGCTGGAACAGCAGTGCACTGGAGAGTATGACAGAATTGCAAAAAAGATTTAACTTCTCACTCGAAATCGCCAATAATATAAAACCGGAGCAGATCAAAAAGTTGGCTGAGAAATATGCAGCCAACGACTATGATCTCATCCTCGGTCATGGCCTCATCTTCTCTGATCCTTTTACAGACGTGGCCTTTCGCTATCCGAAATCACACTTTGTTTCCTTTAATGGAGAGGCTCCGCATCCGAATCAGACGACGATTCGTTACGATATGAAGCCTGCGGGCAAGCTCGTCGGTATCCTCGCCGCCAAAATGACGAAATCGGATAAAGTCGGATACATCATGGTAGACAAGCCAACTGAGCTCCTTCAAGTAGAAGGCTTTATCGAAGGAGTAAAAAAGGCATCGCCCAAAACCTCTATCGTCGTGGGAAAGGTTCCTGATTTCAATGATATTGAGGGAGCCATTCGCAAGACTCGCGACATGATTTCACAAGGTGTGGATGTCATCTACACCACTGGCGACAGCTTCAATCTCGAGGTGATTACAGAAGCACAGCGCGCAGGAGTATTTACCATCGGATACATTGCCGACCAGCGCTACATCGCTCCAGATTACGTGCTGGTCTCCATGATGCAGGATGTTCGCCAATGCTACCGCATCATCACGGAACAGTTTATTCAAGGGAAACTCCCCAATGGAAAAGTCATGTACGGACTTACCGAAGGAGTCAACCATCTCAGTCAATTCGGTCACATGGTGCCAGCAAATGTGCGTAAAGATTTAGAACGGGAATTGCAAAATTTCATTCCTTCCCGTGGCTCGTATGGAGGTTAATCAGCATGCCCCTTTTCAGCAATCTCGGATTTCAGAAAAAAATCATGCTCAGCTATCTCGTAATGATGCTTCTCATCGGTTGCGTGACGACCCTGTTCAGCTATCAAATGACCAAGGTCACCTCTGATGAAGTGTATTTGACACAAAACCTCTTGCCGCAGACGAGCGCCTTACTAGAAGTCAAAAACCAGATATACACCAAGACGTATGCGCTGAACATGTATACTTTGACACGCAACGAGTCTTACCTGGATCAGTACTATACAAATCTGATCGATACGGCTCGCTTTTCCTCGCTTCCCAAAACCGAGGCGAACAGTGGCTTATTTACCATTATTGAATCGATATCCCAACTGGACTTTATCTTTTTGAACAAAATCAATCCCTTGCTGCAAGCAGGGAACGTTCCAGCCGTCAGCTATGTACTTACCAACGAAGTACAACCATTGCTCGATCGCTTGGATCGAGATCTGTCTTTTTCACTCAACCAGCTGGAGTATCAGACGAACAAAGAGTTCCAGAATTCGAGTGAGAGCATCAAAGTCTCGTTGATCCTGACATATTCGGTTTCCGTGGCCTCTATCTTGTTTGGGCTGTTCTGCACGTTCTACTTCCGCAATGAGCTGTTGCGTCCGATCCAGTCTCTGATGCAGCAAGCCCGTGAAGTATCCAAAGGGACATTCGGTCAACAAATCGTCTATACCCATCAAGATGAATTCCTCGAGTTGGCGCAGGAGTTCAACAAAATGTCGAGTAGCATCGCCAATCTATTTGCACAAGATGAAAGACAGCGGCAAATTTTGACCGAAGAAAAAAACATCCGGGAGCAAATCTTAAACTCCCTGCCTGTCGGGATTATTACCCATTCCCATGCGACAGTCGGACGTCATGTTAACCAGCTGGCACAGCATTTGGTCAAGCTCGATGATCACGGTTACCCGGTGTCCAAGGATTCCTTTGCAGCACCTACACCCAATGAACCGACTCCCTGGTTCGTCAATCGCAAAATGACCTTGTACAAAAAAGACGACACACCATTCATTGCCTTGGTCTCCTACATCCCTTTGCACAATCATCACCACGATCAGGAAACAGGGTGGATGGTCGCCTTCTTGGATATTACGGAGCAAGAGCAAATTCAAGAGTACTTGAATCAATCCGAAAAGCTGGCCATGGTTGGTCAGCTGGCAGCGGGAGCCGCCCATGAGATTCGCAATCCTCTCACGGTCATCTACGGCTTTATCCAGCTATTGGAACAACGTTTATCGAATCAAGAGCGTGATTTGTACTACTTGCCTTTAATCTTGCAGGAAATTGAACGGGTCAACCGCATCGTTACGGAGTTGTTGATGCTCTCCAAACCATCTAAGCCCGATTATCGCGAGGTTGCGCTAACTGGAGTCATTCATTCGATTCTTCCCTTGATGAATGCCGAGGCGATGCTGCATGGAATCCAAATCGTAGACCGCTGCGATCCGAGCGTTCGCATTCACGTTGATGTCGAGCAATTAAAGCAAATCCTGTTGAATTTAATGAAAAACAGCATTGAAGCCATGAAAGACGGCGGCGTTCTCTCCATTGAAAGCCGCCTGGATGATCAAGCTGTCCATATTCATGTCAAAGACACGGGTGAAGGCATTCCCCAAGAATATCTGGTGCGTATATTCGATCCGTTCTTCTCCTTAAAAGAGGATGGGACAGGACTGGGGCTGCCGATTTCGCGGCGAATGGTCGAAAACCACGGTGGGGAGCTGCACGTGAACAGCAAGCTGGGGAAAGGAACGGAAATCATCATTACGCTGCCGCTTACACCAAAAGAAGATTAGACTTGCGCATCCAGCCAAGCGAACATCTTGCGCGTATACATCTCCATATCCTCCCCGATAAACAGATGGCTGGCCCCTTGCGCCAGCCATTTTTCATACGGTTTGCCTGCCCGCGTCAGCGCATCTGCCAATTTATGAGCATGCTCCACTCCCACATTCTCATCTTCCGTTCCATGTATGATCAGCACCGGGCAAGAAATCTCGTCCATCCGATACAAAGGCGTCCGATCGCGGTAAGCATCCTCCTGCTTACGCGGATGACCGATGATTCTGCGCAGCATCCTTCTCAGATCAACCCGCTCTTCATAGGTCAAAAACATGTCGCTGACCCCACTCCATACGACGCAAGACAGCACGCCCTTGCACTCCATTGCGGCAAACAAGGCCATGAAGCCACCGCGTGAAAAGCCATAGACGCTGATTCGCCCCTTGTCCACCTTCTCTAGGCTGCGGAGCAATTCAAATGCGGCAAACACATCATGCCTGTCTGCCCCACCGAATTCATCTCGGCCCTCTCCGCCTTCGTTGCCGCGGTAATGAGGAGCGAGGATCACGTAGCCAAAAGCAGCCATCTGACTGATTCTCTCGGGTCTGACGCGTCCCACTCCTTTTATCCCGCCTCGGCAATACAGGAGAGCCGGTAGACATGCTCCCTCCTGAAAATAAACCTCCGGCACAGCCAATGCAGCTTTTACCAGCAAGTCTTGACTGTAGTAGCTGACGGTATACAACCGCACTCCAGGATAAATTGTCTCCTCAGGAGTACATGCGACAAATGGCGAAATATCTAGCTGCATCCTGCTCACGATTCCTCTCTCTGTGATCTCGTAATCGTATCCACAAGCGTCACCATCGAAGGTGATAGCCATTTCTTTTTATGATAGACAAGCTGAATGGAAAACGGCGGCTTATCCGACTGAAACGGGATGGCTGTAAGCACCCCTTCTGCGAGCTCTCTCTTGACCGCCATGTGCGGCAGCAATGCCACACCCAAGCCACAGCGTACACACTGCTTGATCGCTTCCGGATTGCTGAATTGGCAGGCGCTTCGCTGCGTCATCCCCGCCTCACCAAAAGCCTCCAGCAGCATGCCCCGATACGTACAGCCTTCTTCTGTCAATACAAGCGGCTCCCCTTCCAAATCATGGACAGTGAGTGCAGTTGCTGTTGTGAATCGATGGGCGGGTGGCATGACGATCACCAATTCTTCCTCGCGAATGACGTGGGTGATTAACTCAGGATCTGTACAAGGGCGATCGAAAATGATCCCGAAATCGAGATAACCATCCCTGATCTGTTGCACAATTTCTGCTTCCCCAGCCGTCCGCAATACTAAATCAACCTGAGGATATTGCTGACAAAAAGCCTGCAAATACGGTGGTAGAAAGAACGCCGCCAGTGTATCGATCGTTCCAATGGCAATGGGACCTGTCGTCTGTTGCTTAATCACTTCTTTAGATTCCCCATATAGACGAATCAATTCCCGTGCGTACGGCAGCAAGGCTTCACCTGCTTGCGTCAGTCGCAGCTTGCGTCCGTATCTTTCAAATAGCGGCGCTCCATACGACTGCTCCAGCTTTTGCATTTGGGCCGTTACCGTCGGTTGAGCATAGCCCAGTTCTTCTGCTGCCCGTGTAAAGCTCCCATACCGGGCTACTTCGCGAAAAGTATGTAGATAGACCAGCTCCATCCAAGCTTCCTCCCATAGAAATGAGTAATGATTCTTATTGAATAGTATAGATAACTGTAATGATTGCTTCAATGCTATGCTTTGTACATCACCATCACACGTAACGAGGAGGATTTTGATATGTCCCTTGTTTTGCAAACACCCACCGCATCACCTGAAGTAGCTCGCACTCATTTTCTCCACAAGCTTTCTCTTGAGACAGATGTCTCTGATGTGTGGAATGACATCCAAAACCGTGTGGAAGGCTTCTACATCCTGGATGCTCGCAGCGAGAAAGCGTATCGGGATGGTCACGTTCCCGGGGCTCTGAATCTCCCCCATTCGCTTATTACCGCTGAAACCACGGCTACTCTAGACCCGACCAAGCTCCTGGTCGTCTACTGCTGGGGCCCCAACTGCAACGGTGCTGCAAAGGCTTGCGCGAAACTGGCCGCTCTCGGCTTTCGAGTAAAAGAGATGCTTGGCGGGATGGAATACTGGGAAAAAGAGGGGAATCCTTTCGAACAGGAAACGCAAAAAAGGACGGGAGCTTGATCCCGTCCTTCTTAGTTATCGCAAGGCTTAGTAGCCGCGTTTTGCGTTCTTTTTGTTGATTGTCGCTAGGTTCTCTTCGCTGTGCTTCATCCATTTTTTCATCTTGTCTTCGAAAGAAGCTCCGCTATCTCGTTTTGCATTCCCTCCGCGGTCGCCTCCACGATATCCACCACCACGGCGTTCTTCACGTTCCGGACGCTCAGGCGCTGGGAGTGCTGCGCGAACCGAAAGCGAGATTTTACCTGCATCATCAATGGAGAGTACTTTTACCTTTACTTGTGCCCCCACGGTAAAGTGATCATTGATATCCTTAACAAAACCGTTTGCTACTTGGGAAATGTGGACCAGCCCCTGCTCGGTTTCGCTGACTGCTACGAACATCCCAAACGGTTTAATCGCTGTCACTTTTCCTTCGATGATGCTTCCCACTTGTACTGCCATCCAGTTTGCACTCCTTTTATTTTTTCAGAAAAATGGTGAGAACCTCAAACCAGAAGCCTCATTCTCTTAGTATAGCAGAGAAATTCCAATACTGAAAAGCCTATTCTTTCTAGGTACATACTCCAAGCTCGTTATGCCCCAGTTCAAATGCATCTATTGCCATTACAATTTCTTCATTTGTCGGGATTACCATGACTTTTACCGGAGAGTACTTCGTGCTGATGAATGCCTCCCCTTTTATGGTACGGTTTACCTCGCGATCCAGATTTACCCCAGCAAATTCCAGACCAGCGCACACCAAATCACGCACGGCAGCACTATTTTCTCCAACACCTGCCGTAAAGATAATACCGTCGACACCATTCAGTCGAGCAAGGTACAGTCCCACATGCTTATGTAGAATGGTAGTAAATAATTCCAGAGCGAGCTTGCTGCGAAGATGTCCCTCTTCTGCTTTTTTCATAACGTCGCGCAAATCATTGGATACACCCGATACGCCCATGAGACCGCTCTTATTATTCAGAATCTTAATAGCGCCAGCCGTGTCGGTCTTTTCAATTTCCTCAATATACGGGATGATACCTGGGTCAATGTTTCCGCTGCGCGTACCCATAGACAACCCAGCCAACGGTGTCATACCCATCGACGTATCATATGATTCACCATTTCGGATCGCTGTGATACTTACCCCGCTTCCGATGTGGCAGCTAATCAGACGAAGCTGCTCTTTCGGGCGCCCCATCATTTCTGCTGCACGGCCCATTACATAGCGATGAGACGTTCCATGGAAACCGTATTTGCGAATACCGTATTGCTCGTAGTATTCATAAGGCAGTGCGTACAAATACGAGGATGGTGGCATTGTTTGATGGAATGCTGTATCAAAAACAGCTACGTGAATTAAATCAGGAAGCAGACTTTGAGCAACTTCAATCCCGGCTAGGTTAATAGGGTTATGAAGCGGGGCGAAACGTGACAGGTTACGAATTTCTTCTTTTACTTGGTCATTGACAATAACGGACTGCTTAAATGCTTCCCCTCCGTGGACAACACGATGGGAAACGATATCTATCGAATATGGTTTGAGGGATTCAAACACTCCCCGAATAGTATCTTCATATTGGTCACGCTGGATTTGCTCCAAATAATCATGCGCAATCAATGTTTTGGAGGGCATTTCATAAAGCTTGTACTTCACCGAAGAGCTTCCGCAGTTCAGTACAAGGACATTTTTTTTATCTACCACGATCTAATCCACTCCCCAATCGTTCATCACAGCCTTCTCTTCCCATAGGATGGATAGGCTTCCTACATTTTATAACGATATGCCCTTCGTGAATACAGGTAATTGAGAGCAATTATCAACAACATCGTGACAGATCCAGATGCATCGAGCAAAACATCCTGCACCATTCCGGTTCGATCCGGTGTAAACGTCTGGTGCCATTCATCCAAAACAGCCGTCATCACACTGCAAAAAGCGCTCCAGGGCAGTGCTTGCCCAAACGAGAGATGATGCGAAAACACACGATACCAGCTAAAAGCCAAGAGGGCAAAAACAGTAAAGTGTATCCCTTTCCGTAAAAAGAACTCTATAAAACCAGCGGCTCCCTTTTCTTCCAGGCTCACATCCTTACCTCCGTAAGGAATCGATATGTCGCCTATCCGGTTCTGTAGGCTCTGTTCATCCACTAGCTTGTCAATCGTCCCCCGCATGTCTTGCTTGGCGTATGGCTGTGAAGAAGAAATGAACAACCCGAGCAGAATGGCAATCAAAAGCAAGTAATCCCATACTTTTCGATACCGACGCACGTATTTGTTACCCCCTGCTTTCGATTCTCTTTCCTATCTTACCATGACGCATGCCGGGTTAGTCGGTTACAGCTACGTGAACGATTGAAAAAGAAAAACGCCAACCTATTTTAGCGGTTGGCGTCATGTGTAGAAGAAGAAAGAGGCAGGAAGTCCTCTTGTACAGGCACATACTCCCGGGAATCGTGATTCGAGGCTTCGGCTTGCCCTGTTTTTTGTGAGCGGCCCTGTTCCCGTTTTCTTTCTTTGAAATCGCGACGACGTACTTGGTTGTTTTCCCACCAAATCCGCAAATGACGAGCGAGAATCGGCAAGGACATCTCAGAATGGGCAGCCTGTCTTTGCATAACTGCATACTGCACACCAGGGAGAAGTGCCAGGGTAGCAAAAGCCCCCATTAGAATGCCAAACAACAATACGCCAGCAAAGGACGCAAACGAATCATTTCCACTCCCCAAGCCCCCAGCTAGCGGAAGGCTGGCTAACGCGATCGGCAAATATATCCCTGCTTGATTGACCATGGTGCGTTTGGCCCCCAGCTTGATACCGTCCCAAATTCGCTCCTGTTCGGCTTGGGCCTTGTACAGCTCATCCATCGCAAGAAGTGCCTGCAAAACGATGACGGCAATGGCAGCAACCATACCGTAGAAGCTCATAACGTTCATGGGTCGATCCAACCATAGCAATCCCAGCGCAAAGCCTCCAGACAAGACTGGCAAGAGAATGAGGGCAAATAATCCATCGCGCGTTCTGCGTTGCAAAAGCAAGCTCATGATGAGTACGAGGGCAACCAGACTGCCAATCGTCAAGAATCGGCTGCTCCAATCAACCTTGTTGAGCTTTTTCTCCTCCAATTTCTCCAGCTCATCGTCGTTATATACCGTGTAGCCTTCGGGGATCGTCACCTTTTCTTGCATAGAATAAGGAATGATGTAAGACCACAGCTCAATTCGACTTGGGTCTGAGACGGCACTGCTTACCTTGAAGACATACAGTCCATCTTCCCGTTGATAAACGGGCGGCTCGCTGCCGATTGACCAATCTACCAGCTCAGATAGTCGTACATTACCTTGTGATGTTCGAATCAAAGTATGTTTCACTTGATCCGGATAGTCCATCCACCCGTCAGGGAATCGGACGTGGATCGGTACCTGACGTTCATTCCAATAGACACTGCCAGCTGTTTTTTCTCCCAAATAGCTCTCCAGTTGTCTCTTGATCTCCTCTTGCGTAATCCGGTAGCGCGCCAGCATCTCTTGTTTCGGACGAATGTTGATAAAGGTCCCCTCTGCACCTGCACCGATTCGTTCATCTGTTACAAGTTCTCGCCCTTCTTTATCCTTCGCACTCTGTTTTTCCATGAATGCCAATACTTCATTGGCAATGTTCTGCGTCGTTTGCAAGGATGGCCCCATGATCGTCAAGACGAGACGAGTTGCCTTATCTTTATTAATGACCAGCGCAAACGGATCTGTCTGCGGAATATCTCGTAGCTCTTTGTCCAGTACTTTTTCCAACTCCGAGACTGATTGGGTCCAATCGTATTTGTCCACGAGTTTTAGTTGAAAGCTCAGTTTTTCTTCGGAAGCAATCGTGTAGACATCTCGGACTTCGTCAATGGCGAGCAAACGCTCCTCAGCTATTTGTGCTGCCCGCATGGCTTCATCGATGCTACTTCCCTGCACCATTGGCAAAGAAAGCGACTTGTCGCCATAATCTAGCTTGGCGTACGGATCTACAAGAATAAATGACTTCAGCAAAAAGACAAAGACAAGCGAGGCAACCAGTGTAATTCCATAAGGCAAATACCCTTGTTCCACCAGTCGTTCCCAGCGATTTTGAAAATAACTGGTCACTTTATTGGCGGCCCGTGGTGTTTCCATCTCTGCTCGTTCGGAAGCTTCCAGCCACGTACCTGTCAGGACTGGCGTGATAAATCCATAGACGAGAATAAGAGCAAACATCCCCAGCAAAAGAACGGGCCAAGCATCGTACAAGACAACCTTATCTTCTGCCTTGAGGAAATCAGTGAAAACGACACCTGTCCAACAGGCTCCCACTACGACAACCGTGAGCAAAAACGGCTTCAGCAACCCCCAGGCCACTTGTAAACAACGAACAAACGAGTACGAGGGCAGCCCTGAAAACGAATGAAACAACGCAGAGCCTGCTCCTGTGAACAAGAGCGAAAACATTACGAGTGGTCCCAGCGTGGAGAGCGTCAATGGGATTCCCCACAGCCACATGCCTCCAAGTACACTGCCGACCGCAAGAACGTTTGCCAAAAGCGCGAGTACAGCCCCTGCCCATTGTTTTCGGGTCAGGTACAAAAAGAGCGAACAGATGACAGCGGTTAGAACAGCCAGTATTCCAAGCTGTCTTAATGCAGCGGTGATTGTTTGCGCGTCATCACGAAACAAATCGAGTCGGTATTTTCCTCCTGAAGCCTGATTCAACTCGGCAACCGCTTCCTTTACTTGCTTGCTGATTACAGGCAATTGCCCGACATCTGCTGCGTACACCGTGATACCTAATGCAGGCGAGCCACGATACATCCCGATTTTTTCACCTTTGCTCCCGCGTCGGTCACGAATGTCAGCCAACGTATGTAATGGGACGTATCCTTTATCGGAGGAGATCAAGTGCTTACCCAGATCCTGCAGCCCTTCCGATTTACTCGTCCATTGAATCCTGGTTCGATCCTTATCAGCTCCAACCGAGCCTACCTCTTCCCCAACCACATCTGTCGGCAGTTGTGACAAAACATCAGAAGGTGTAAGCCCGTACGCGAGTAGCATGGACGGTCGGAAAATGATATCTACCTGCTCCTTCAAGGCTTGCTTGTCCATTTCGATGCGAGCGATTCCTGGCAGATTGATCAATTTGTCATAGACGGTATTTTGGGCAATGTCAGACAAGGTCTGCAAGTCCGTGCCGTACAGGACATAAAAGCCAATTTTGCTATCTGCCAGATTGCTTTGACTGACGCTCCACTCCTGCACTGGCAGCTGCTTCGTGATCTCTCCCAGCTTCTTTTCCAACCGTTCCTTGTAATTCGAACCGATTTGTTCCGATGTTTTTACAGTAATAACCGCCGACCCCGTCCGAGATTCGGAAGCAATCGTAAGCACACTGCCTAGTGAACGTACCGATTCCTCTACTTTTCTCGCGACCGATTCGTCTACTTCCGCAGAAGAGAGTTTGGGTGCCGAGAGACTGATTGTATATTCAGGCACAGACCGATCCGGAAACGTCTTAATATCCAGCCCGAACCAAGCGCCTACCGCAAGTAGACAGCAAATGACCGCCAGAATGCGGGCAAAGGAGGGGACAATCGCTAGAAATGTCTTGTTATTCATCCGCCACCTTCACCGCCTCACCATCCACTACATACGACAAGCCTGCAGCAACAATCTGGTCACCAGGCACGAGACCTTCCACTACCTCATAGAAAGTTCCTTGCAATGCTCCCACTTTGACAAACGTCTTTTCCACGGAATTTTCATTGATTTTCATGACGTAATATTCTTCATCAGAGACACCAATGCTGCTAACAGGAACGAGCGCAACATTTGACGCTGGCAACGGATACTGACAAGTGACCGTCATGCCACCCTTCCACGCTACATTCTTACCGTCTACGGTCACCTCGACTGGATAAGACCCCAAGCTGGTATCCATAACAGGTGAAACAAACGTCACTTTTCCTTCTGCTTCACTGCCGTCAGGAGCTTTCACCTTTACTACTTTACCTGCCTGCCAATGGGCGATTTGCTCCCTTTCTACCTGCAGCTTGACAAGCCAGGAGCTCGTATCGACCATTCGAATGACCTCTGTCCCAGGTCCAGCTTGCTCCGACGCTGTCTTGGAGATCGCAGCTACCACACCTGTAAACGGAGCTTTGATCACCGCATCAGCCGCTTCCTGCTTCGCGCGGCTCAATTGAACATTGGCCTGCTGGACACTTGCATTCGCTTCTTCGATATCCAGTGGATCGGCGCCCTTCAGCAGGTTGTTGTACGCCACTTGCTCTTCTTCCAGACTCAGCTCGGCCTGTCGCAGAGCCGAGGCCAGCTTGTCTTTTTCATCTTTCGAGATGGCTCCATTCGCATACAGAATCGCCGCTTTGGAGAGCTCGTCGCGAGCTTTTTGCATCTGTTCTCTCGCTTTTTCTACCTGTAGCTTCTTGGTCTGCACCTCATGACTCTCCGGTCCCTTGGCGGCCTTTTCCCGTTTGATCGCAGCACTTGCTACCTGTCCTTGGGCTGCGTGAATTCCTTGCTGCAGGGTCGTTCCATCTAATGTCGCCAACGTCTGCCCCGCCTTGACAGTGGCTCCTTTTTCAACGAGAATGCCTGAAATTTTGCCTGAGGCACCAAACGATAAAGCCAGCTCCTGACGCGGTGCCACTACACCTGACACTTGCATCAGTCGCTCATCCTTACTATTTCCCACCGTATACGCACTTACCGTTTTCACCTTGATGACCATTTCTTCTTTCGTTCGTTTCAGACTTGAGACATTCTCATTTAGCTTTTCGCACCCCACGAGCAGCAGGACCACAACCGTGAGACTTATCCATTTTTTCGTATTTTTCATTCCTGCAACCCCACATTTCCCCCTGAATCTTCCTATACTGACAAAGAATCGACGATTATTGACAAAATATATTTTACAGAAAAACACGGCATAGTTGTACTACTTTTCTGTCATTTTACATTATTTTTTATAATCCAAATGTCTCGTCACTTGTTTGTAACTCGTATCTAGTATGATAGAAGGGTAGGAAAACGGGGCAATTGCATCGCCCTAATTGTTAACGCTTACACAAATCTTTTATTTTTTCATGGTGGGAGTGATCGTCATGGCCAAAATTTACACTTCTTACACGGACATCGTGGCTGATATTCACGATGGAGCCACTTTATTAGTGGGCGGCTTCGGATTGGTAGGAATTCCGGAGAATCTGATTATCGCCCTGCGAGACAAAGCAGTGAAAAACTTGACTGTCGTCTCAAATAACTGTGGAGTAGATGATTGGGGACTCGGTCTCCTTTTACGCGAAAAGCAAATCAAAAAAATGGTCTCCTCTTATGTGGGAGAAAATAAGGAATTCGAACGTCAATTTTTGTCGGGTGAGCTCGAAGTCGAGTTGACACCACAAGGTACGCTGGCGGAGAGAATTCGTGCAGGTGGAGCTGGTATACCAGCATTCTATACCCCAGCTGGAGTCGGCACACCTATCGCCGAAGGACGGGAAACGCGTGATTTCGCAGGGAAAGAGTACCTGCTTGAGTATGGCATCACGGGCGATTTCGCACTGATCAAGGCGTGGAAAGCTGACAAGATGGGCAATCTCGTCTTCCGCAAAACAGCCCAAAACTTCAATCCGATGATGGCAACAGCCGGAAAAATCACCATCGTCGAAGTGGAAGAAATCGTAGAAACAGGTGAACTAGACCCTGAGCATATCCACACACCAAGTGTTTATGTGCAACGTGTGATACAGGCACCTTCGTTCGAGAAACGCATCGAACGACGCACAGTCCGCTCATAGAGAGCAACAGAGAGAATCGGATTACATTCAAGGGAGGAAAACACAGATGTCACTTACACGTGAGCAAATCGCCACTCGTGCCGCCGGAGAAATAGAAGATGGCTTTTACGTAAACTTGGGGATTGGAATGCCCACGCTCGTCGCCAACTACATCCCGGAAGGAAAAACGGTCGTTCTGCAATCGGAAAACGGCTTGCTCGGAATTGGCCCTTACCCGACGGAGGAAGATCTCGATCCTGATCTCATCAACGCCGGAAAAGAAACCGTTACGGCTATTCCAGGTGCAGCCTACTTCTCCAGTGCTGAATCGTTTGCAATGATTCGCGGCGGCCATATCGATCTCGCTATTTTAGGGGCGATGGAGGTTTCGGCTGCGGGTGATCTCGCAAACTGGATGATTCCTGGAAAAATGGTCAAGGGCATGGGCGGTGCCATGGATCTCGTCCACGGCGCAAAAAAAATCGTCGTCATCATGGATCATGTCAACAAGCATGGTGAGACAAAAATCTTGAATGAATGTGCCCTCCCACTTACCGGCAAGAAGGTTGTCAACCGTATCATTACGGACAGAGCTGTCATGGACGTGACACCAGACGGGCTCGTCCTCGTCGAAGTGGCAGAAGGCTATACAGCGGAAGATATCCAAGCCTGCACAGAGCCTACGCTCCTTATCTCTCCAGAACTGAAAACCATTGGGCTGTAACCTATTTTTCAGGTATAGAACCCCGTTAGTAAAATAGCCGACTTCATCGCAGCTGCGTGAAGTCGCTTTTTCTTTCCTTTTTTTGCTTGGTGTGGGCACACTTGTGCGGTCGCCTTCTTCTCCCCTATTCGTATATAATATGGATGATCCATCAAATTTCCCAGTATCTGAGAGGAAGAGATTCCATGTCAGGAACAGTCGGTTGCTTACTCATCCATGGATTTGCCGGAGACATCAACGACATACTCCCGCTCGCCAAAAAGCTCCGCGAGGCTGGCTATCAGGTGGAATGCCCTACCTTGGAGGGTCATGGGACTACTCGTCGTCACATGGCAAAAAGCACCCGCCACGACTGGCTCCGCTCGGCAGAAGAAGGCTACAAGCGACTGGTCATGCGCGCTGACACCATCGTGGTCATCGGATTTTCCATGGGGGGACTGCTCGCCTTTCACTTGACGACGAAATACCCCGTCGCCCTGCTGATTACCATCAACACTCCTTATAAATATTGGGATGTCAAAGAGGCGATGCACTATTTGCGTGAGGATTTCTCTACCCACTCCAAACGCTACATTCATGGCATCGGCAGAATCCCTTTTAGCAGCATGCTACAATTTCGCAGGCTGTTGGCAGAAACGAAGACGCTGTTGCCTCAAATTACCACCCCTTACTTCCTGCTACAAGCAAGGCGAGACGATACTGTGCACGCTGTGAGTGCACAAATACTCGCGACCAGTGTGGATGAAGCAGCTTCTCCGCACATTTCTTGGTACGAGAATTCCAATCATATGCTGTTGCACGGTCCGGACAAGGAGGCAGCCATTGCTCACGTCATGACAACCATCAAGAAGCGCTTTCCATCTTGACCAGCTTTGGTCGCCACAGCCATACAAGACCAACCAGAAGCAAAATCATCGCTATTCCGATGTACACCAGACTCAGCCCTACGTGTTCATCCAGCCAGAAAGCAAGGAGCGGCCCCAACGCCGCGCCCAGATCACTCGTGACTGAGTATTGCGTCATTACCGCGTGGCTGTTGGCATGTCTGGCAGCTTCATCTGCCGCAAGGGTATCCATCACGGTCGTAATAATCGTCGCGGTCGACTGGATGCCGAATAAAATCGCAAACCATAGCACTAGCGAAGACGTTGCCTGCAACGAGGCAAACAGAACGGACGCGACTAGCAACGTCCCGATGAATAGTTTTGTCCGGCCATACCTGTCCGACAATTTGCCTACCAATGGGGCAGCCCACGGCTCCCACCCCCAGCGAATGCCTTGGATGACACTTGCAATCACCGCTGCCCCGAGCACGACTCCGCCCATCATGATGAGCGGTTCGCGTACTTCGATCACTCTACTTAATGTGGAGGTAAACACCCCCTGGTACACCATCGTGACGAGCAATCCCGTCATCAGCGTCAACAGCACCTGCGTCTGACTCCACAAGCGTTTTCCTGTATCCATCTGCTTCACGTCTGTCGGATGCTGACTGGTAAAGGAAGGCCGTATATAGCGAAAAATAAGAATGAATGCTAACAAGGAAGGCACCGCAAGTGCGATGGAGGCAACAGAAAGCCCATACCAAGAGGCCAGCAGCGCTCCGACCAGCATGCCGCCAAGGCTGCCCAATCGATACAGTCCGTTGTACAAGCCCATGAGCTGCCCGCGATTATGCCCTTTGGAAACACCCACGATCAAGGAAAACGCACCTAATCTTAAAAATGTCCAAGCCACTCCCCACAAGCATCGCATCACAAGCCACAGCCAAAAGCCTTCCAAGCTGTACGAAAGTGTCGTCAGAAAAGCCAGCACCACTGCCACAATCAAACCCGTGCGTCCGCCCGAGCGCTCATACCATTTTCCAACAAGAGGGCCGAGTGGTACACGGATGAAACGGTTCACCGCAAGCAATACCCCCACTTCCCACAGCGATGTTAACCCCGCCTCTTTCCAGAAAAGAGGAAGCACGACGTACAGCATCGAATCTCCTATCATGCATAATGCTGTCACCAGTGCGACTGCTACGACTTGTGTCTTTCCACTGATTTCTCTCATCTCCTGATCCTTCTCTCAACTCGTTTTTACGTCTTTCTGAGTTATACCTTACGCGCAATGATTCATCATTTCTAATACATCTTTATCTATCACTCATAAACAAACGTTATGAATCGAGGTACAGGATGAACTTACATGCTCTCCGTATTTTCGTAGAAGTCGCGTCACGAGGCAGTGTCACCGAAGCAGCAATCTCACTCTCGATCAGCCAACCTGCCGTAAGTGCCCAAATCCGCAAGCTCGAAAGTGAATTGGACATGACCTTGCTCATCCCGGATGGTCGCGGCATTTCTCTCACCTATGAGGGGCGCTTTCTTTTTGAAAAAGCACGCCGTATTTACGACTGGGAACGCGAAATCGAATCACATCTGACAGAAATCAAACAAGGGAAGAAAGGACGACTAAGGATTGCCTCTACCTATCTCCCCTCCCATTATCTCGTGCCACAGTGGCTGGCTCAGTACAAGCGTGATTATGAAGGAGTCGATGTGGAAATTCGCACGCGTAATTCCATGCAATCCATTGAACTGCTTCTTAGCTGTGAGGTCGATGTAGCCGTTATTCTCAAGGAATCATGGGATGTGCTGCCTATCAATCGGCAGCATTTGATGGATGTACCCTATTGGTTTATTTTGCCCGCCCATCATCCTCTTGCAGGAAAAGAGATCCGTATAGAGCAGCTCGTAGAGGAACCCTTTTTGTTGCGGGAGCAAGGCAGTTCTACCCGCGATTGGCTTTTTGCCCTCTGTCGCGAACATGGTGTGAAACGTCCACAGGTCGGTATTCAGTATCACGGTCTGGTCGAATCTATCCAATCCGTTCGCGCGGGATATGGGACGATGTTGGCTCCTGCTCTGGCCGTTAGGGATATGGTAGAGCGTGGGGAGGTCGGGCGTGTAACTGTGCCAGGGGTAGAGGTCAAGCGTCCCTTGTATGTCTGCACGCGTGACGATGGGACAGAGCAGCGGCCTGTTGTCGCTCAGTTTCTGGAATTGGTAAAGCGTGAGAGGTCTTCGTGAGTGTAGGAGAGAATATATGAAAAAGGGCGCTCGCATAGCCATTATTTCGGCTATTGAGACGCGCCCTTTTCTACAACAATCCCATTCTTACTTTTTGGCTTGTAAAGGTACTTCCCAGCTAACATCAGGCTGAATTTTTCGCTCATAGAGGTATTGAATCGTCAGTTCCTTAATTTCCTTGTCTGGAGGTGCTGCTACTGATTTTCCAGGTTTTATTTTAAAATCGGCAGTTTTCATAGAAAGTTTGCCCTCCATTACGACATTCCCATTTTTATCCTTACTTTTTTCCCCAATGTAATCTATACTCCGTTCTGTTCCATGCTCGTCTTCAGCTTCCCAGCCTTCAACCTCTACAATATCTTTTCCCAGCATACCCTTGATGTCTATCTCGATTCTATCAATCCCAAATTTATCCTTCTTCAACTCCGCTTTACCGAACATAATGGTACTCCCATTTTGATCTACTGTTACCGGTTTCTCTACTAGACTTGCAAGAGTGAGCTTTGGCGTTTTAAAATTTGCTTTCTCCAACTTGTTGATTTCACCAAGCTTCAACGTATATTTTTTATTTGGATCAAGGGGGGAGAAAACCGAAAAAAAAGTTGTTTTGTCTTTTGTGTTGTATTGAACGACACTCGCGAATGCTATGACGTTCTTTCCCATTGTATACCCGTTATTGCCATCAGGATATCTCCCTCTCACATCTTCCCAACTTGCGACAACGGCTCCTTTTTCGTCAAGAATCTGGAAGGTGTACATATCCCGATCGTAACCGCCTTTGATATTTGTCTCTATGACAAGTACAGTTCCGCTCGGTGCGAACTTCATTTCTTTGATAGCAAAAACAGTCCCCTGCGGGCTGGTATATTGCTGATTGATATGGACAGTTTCCGTGGCTTGTTTTGCTTTTTTCATATCGACAGGAATTTGAAAGTTCCAGTTTCCTTGGATCGTTCTGGTTATCTTTCCGTTCTCACGACACTTAATCTCAGTAACGTTATATTCTACGATAATTTCATCCGGCAGTGGATGATCGTCGTTGAAAAAGTTGTTTAACTCCCGTTGGAAAATTTGGTAGTTATCAAGGCTTTCTGTATACCAATTTAAATTTTCCGGTATGGAACTCTCTTGCTTTGCTGGTAAATCCCCCTTAAAATCTGTCGAATAAAAGGGTTTCAATATTTTACCATCTTTGTCCTTCAATGTGATTTCGCCGTCCCAAGTTTGCATTTTTTCCTTGAGGTACTTCCCTTCTTTATCCTTCGCTACACCAGCAATCATGATCCGCAATGGATCAGCCAAAACTTCTTTGATTTCCAGTGCTATTCCCTGATCTATAGCAGACAAACTAAGCGGTTGCGCAAATCCATTGTTGGCCGCTTGCTTCACACCTGCGTCCAAACCTTTGATCGTGGAAAAGATACCTTGACTCGTAACTTTGCTTTCATTTGCAAGTTGATGTGCATACAGACCGCTCACATACGTAGTAAACAAAGGTAATATTGCTATCCCTATCGCTACTACAGCGGTGATACTCGCTACGGCCAATGCTGATTTTTTCATCAGATTGTTCCCCCTTCTCTTCCATCCGATTTGTAGCTGGGCTTCTTCCAGAGGTTTTAGCTTCAGGATGCCAAGGGGATAATCAGGTAGCTTCTCTATGATTGTTCCGGCTATCCGCTCCTTCTGTAGCTCTTCTTTCGTAGCTACTTCCATGCGATATACATCTTCAACAAAACTGTCTAACGCCTCGTGGCAGTGAAGGCACTTCTCCAGATGCGCTTCGAATTCTTGCCGCTCAACACTGGACAGATGATCTTCCAAATAATCAATGAGTTGTTTCGTTTTCAGACATCCCATAGATACTATTTCCCTCCTTTACCCGATTGCTGAATGATCTTCCGAAGCTTCTTTTTCCCATGAGCAATACGTGTTCGCACAGTACTGAGCGGTATGCCCAATGATTTACCAATCTCTTCATAGGTGAGGGACTGGAGATAACGCATTTCGAGAACAACCCGGTAGTTTCTCTCCAAGCTCTTCATCCGCTGCTGAAGAATCGTCTTTTGCTCTTTTTCCAAATAGACCGTTTCTGGCGTAGCAGGATCACTCACGTCAAAATCCATTTCCCCGACATAGGGCGTTCGCTTCCTTCTGCGAATCTCGTCCAGACAGTGATTCGCTGTGATGCGATAGAGCCAGGACGAGAATTTGTGTTGCGGCTTATACTGAGGTAAATGGTAATAAGCCTTCATAAATATCTCTTGAACGATATCCTGCTTCTCTTGCGGATAACCAAGCATTTTATGAATCAGCGAAAGTACTCTACCCTGATATTTGAGAATGATCTGCTCGTATGCTTCTTTGTTGCCTTGAAGCACCTGCTCGATAATCTCTTTGTCGTCCTCCATGTGGTTGCTCCCCTCCAGCCAAAAAGGTTGCTGCGCAGCTTTTGCCTTTTTGTCGTACACCTACTATGACGAATCAAAAAATGGAAAATCTCTTCTTATGGAAAAAAATGCAAAAAAGAGGCTCTTCCTCAAAAAGGAAGGCCTCTTTTTATATGCAATGCTTATGGAAACACAATTGTCTTATTGCCGTACACCAGCACCCGATCCTCCAGATGCCAACGAACTGCACGTGCCAGCACCGTACGCTCTACCTGACGTCCCAGCTGCTTCAGTGTCTCGACATCTTCCTGATGCGATACACGTTGAACGTCTTGCTCGATAATCGGTCCTGCATCCAGCTCTTCCGTGACGTAATGCGCAGTCGCTCCGATCAGCTTCACGCCGCGGCGATACGCCTGCTCGTAAGGCTTCGCTCCGACAAAGGCTGGGAGGAAGGAATGGTGGATATTGATAATCCGCATCGCGTAGTCCTCCAAAAAGCGCGGGGACAAAATCTGCATGTAGCGAGCCAGCACGATCAGATCGACGCCCTCTGCTGCCGCAATCTGCTCTTCTTCTGCCTGCGGCTTGTTATCCTTCGTGACTGGAATACAACGATACGGAATACCGAAGGACTCGACAGTCTCCTGCATGTCAGGATGGTTGCTGACGACAACCGCGATATCCGCGAACAGCTCCCCGGACTTCCAGCGCCACAAGAGCTCCAAAAGACAGTGATCCTCTTTGGAAACAAACAACGCAACCTTTTTGCGCTTGTTCGCTTCGACCAGCGACCATTCCATGCCAAAGCTCTCGGCTACTGGGCTGAATGCTTGCTTGATCTCTTCGCAGCGCTCGTCAAGATTGATGAGATCGAATTCAATGCGCATAAAGAAGCGGCCTGTTTCCGGATCGGTCGTGTACTGGTCAGATTGAACGATGTTTGCTCCTTGTTGGAACAAGAAGTTCGACACCGCCGCGACGATACCCGCGCGATCCGGGCAAGAAATCAGCATGCGTGCACGATCTTTGTTTTTCTCTCGATACGCGAGCCATTCTCTCTCTGATAACAATTGCATGGTTTACTCTCCTCCAAAAAACAGCAAAAAGTTGTTTGCAATTATACCATTCCCAGAAGGGATTTCTATACCCAAATAGAGAGAAAAATGTTCACTTATCGATAAAAAATTTTAGATAGAGTGATTTCCAATCCCGTTAAGCAAAATATCTACGGTCAGGGCGATTTGCTCGTCGTCGCTGAACTGCGTAAATTCATCGGTATCTAAAACTTGCCGGAACAAAACGAGCCCGATCATCGAGGACAGGATCGCCCGAAAGACAGCCTGTGTCGGGAGCGGACGCAATTCGCCGACCTCTACCTTTGCTTCGATCAGCTTGTTTGCCATCTCCTTCACACCCGTGAAAACGGTAGCGATCAGTGCTTCCCTGATTTCGTCATGGAAAAAAGCTTCTTGCAGCAAGATCCGAATATGCTTTTCATTCGCCAGCACCAAATCGATCCGGTTTCGGTACAGCTCTGTCACGATTTGAGAGAATGTTTTATGATTCTGCTCTTTGAAGATCTCACGGACATCTTTCAAGATAAACGGCGCCGCGAATTTGACCAATACAGGTGCAACGACGGCAAGTAAAATATCCTTTTTCGATTTATAGTGGCGAAAAATCGTTCCCTCTGCCACTCCTGCTTCTTTGGCAATTTCAGAGGTGGAGCTGGCATGGAAGCCTTTTTCAGCGAACAACTTCACTGATGCACGCAAAATATTGCGCTGCTTCTCCGTCATCTCACTCTCATCTTTCAACTCTTCTACATATTGCAACAGGCCTTCTACAAATGTTGGCGGCTTGTTCATCACCCATTACGCTCCTCTTATTCGATCTTCTTGCGGAATCGCAGGATAGCGACGGTCAGGATCAAGAGACAAAAGCCGCTCATTCCGACGACATCCTTCCAGAGCGCATCGATGCCCACGCCCTTTAAGAAAATTCCCCGCAGGATTTCCAGAAAATAGGTCAACGGGACGAGCCCGCCTACCCATTGTATCACGAGCGGCATCGAATCGCGCGGGAACATAAAGCCGGAGAGAAGCACGCTAGGCAGGATAAAGGCGAATGCCATTTGCATTGCTTGAAGCTGGGTCTTTGCCACCGTAGAAATGAAAATGCCCAAGAGAAGCGTCGTCACCAAAAACAAGACAGACAAAGTCACCAAAAGCGAAATGCTGCCTTTGACCGGGACTCCGAACCAATACGTTCCAACCAATAGGACCAGACAAAACGAGAAGAGACCTACACCTACATAGGGGGTAATTTTTCCGAGCATCAGCTCCAATGGGCGTATCGGCGTCACGATTAACTGTTCCATCGTTCCCCGCTCCTTCTCTCGTACGAGGGAAAACGCCGTCAGAATCATCGTGACGTTTTGCATAATCAAGCCGATCAAGCCGGGAATATTGAAGACGATACTCTCCATATTGGGGTTAAACAGCACGCGTGTATCCAAGCCGAGTGGCTGTTCCAGCTCCCCCAAGCCTTGTTTTTGCAGCTTCATTTCCTGCAACGTGATCGCTTTGTGCTGGACGATCAACTGCGCTTGAGAGGTCGCAGTGCGGGCGATATTCGGATCGGAGCCATTAATGAGCATTTGCACGTCTACCGGTTCGTTGCGATCACGCTTGCGGGTGTAGTCAGGTCCGATAATGAGCCCTACATTTACGGAGCCATCGTCTAACATGGCTTCGATCTCCTTGTAGCTATTTACATGGGCTGCCACTTCGAATACATGCGTATGGACGAATTGATCTACCAGCTCTCGACTGGCAGCAGAAGGGCTTTGATTCCAGACGGCCATCTGGATGTCATTCACGTCTGTATTGACAGCATATCCGAACAAAAACAACAGCATCAGCGGCATGACCAGTGCAATCGCTAGACTGGGACGGTCCCGTTTGATTTGGATGACTTCCTTCTTCACAACAGACCAGTAACGCTCCCAGACAAAATGCCTCATTGGACTCCCTCCTCCGCCGCCTGTCTGGCTTCCTCCCGCCTAACCAGATCGATGAAGACATCCTCCAAATTGCCTACTCCCATACGATCAATCAGCACTTGTGGAGTGCCTTCCGCCAGCAGATTGCCGAAAAAGATAAAGCCGATCCAATCGCAAGTCTGCGCCTCATCCATGTAATGTGTGGTCACCAGCACGGTGATCCCCTGTCTCGCCAGCTCATGAATCACGTCCCAAAAAATCCGGCGGGAAACAGGATCGACTCCTGCTGTCGGTTCGTCCAAAATCAACAGCTCCGGCTTGTGCAAAAGAGCGCAGGAGAGCGCGAGGCGTTGCTTCCATCCCCCTGACAGCGAACCGGCAAGCTGCTTTTCCCTGCCTGTCAGGCCTGCCATCTCAATCAGTTCCGCCTTCCGCTGCTTACGTTCTGCACTGTTTAATTGATATACTCCGGCATAAAAATCGAGATTCTCTTCCACTGTCAAATCTTCATACAGGCTGAACTTTTGCGACATATATCCGATCCGCTGCTTAATTTCCTCGCTCTGTGTCATGACATCGAAGCCAAGAACCGTCCCCTTTCCCGTCGTCGGGGTTAGCAAACCACAAAGCATCCGGATTGTGGTCGATTTCCCTGAGCCATTCGGACCCAAAAAACCGTAAATCGAACCTCGCGGAACTGTCAGCGTCAAGCTGTTCACAGCTACTCGATCTCCAAAACGCTTCGTCAAATGCTCGCATTGGATAGCGGCGTTCATTGACCTCCCTCCTCGTCTGCCAGCAGCACATCGGCAGGCATACCTGGTTTGATTTTGTCGAGTCCATCCGTGATGTGTATCGTAACAGCGAACACAAGCTTGGTGCGCTCATCAGATGTTTGTACATTCTTCGGCGTGAATTCTGCTTTTTCCGAGATGCGACTGATCGTTCCCGTAAACGTCTCTTCCGGATAGGCATCCACCTTGATGCCAACCTCTTGCCCCTTTTTCACCCGATTCAATTGTGCTTCCGGGATGTACACGACGAGCTCGAGCTGGTCTGACTTCATCATCGTAAACAAGGTGGTACCTGTTTTGGCTACTTCCCCCTGTTCGATAGAGGAGCGCAAGAGAGTACCATCGTCTGTTGCTGTAATCTTGGACTTTTCCAACTGCAATAAGGCTTGATCCAGTTTCGCCCTCGCCTGCTGCTGGCTGGCAAGCAGTGCCCGAATCGCGTAATCGGTACTCCCTTCCTTCACCTGATCGAGATCCGCCTGCGCTCCAGCTTGCGCGGCTTGTGCTGTACCGATTTGGGCCACAGTAGCGGCGATGTCTTCTTGTGCAGAATGGTACTGTGCCTGTGTCTGCGCTACTTGTGCCGCCCATTGATCTGCCTGCGTTTTCGCCTGATTCACTGCTTCTTTTTGCGTGTCGAGGTCTTTGGCAGAGATCGCTCCTTTTTCGAAGAGCGCTGTTGCTTCCTCGAGTCGTTTTTGTTGATACAAAAGGGTCTGCTGCGCCCCCTGCCATTGCAATTCTGCCTGCGCCATCTGCTCAGCAGCACGTGCCTTTCCTGCTTCTGCCTGATTTTTTCTCGCTTGGGCCAGTTGGATATTCGCATTTGCTTGCTGGACGTTGGCCAAGCTTCTTTGGATTGTCGTGTCACGTGAACCCGCTCTCGCCTCTTCTAATTTGGCTGTTGCTTGGTCCAATGCTGCCTGTGCTTCTGCCACAGTCATTTGGTAGCTTCGTTTATCGATTTGGGCCAGCACTTGTCCTTTTTTTATTGGATCTCCCTCTTCTGCCGTAACATTTGTCACCAATCCGCCTACTTCCGCTACGATCGGCAGCTCAATGGCCTCGATTGTGCCGGACAGAGTCGAATGATTTTCCGATGTCCAATTGCAGCCCGACAATGCCAGTAACAGTCCCCCGATACATATGGAGCGAACAACTGGTTTCATAAACGCTTCCCCCCACCTTCATAATAGAGTGAGTAATCACTTTCTTTTTGATTTAAAACAAGAACCCACAGAACCAGGCTAAAGATGACTTTTTTGATTAGCGAGTGATTACTCACTTTTAATTGTGAGTATATGCTCCTCTTTTACGAAATGCAATTCCTTTTTCTTAAATGCGCAATTGAAAAGAAATCCTATCTGATTATTCATGCTATGATGAAGACAAGCTAGACCACGTCCGTTGGCATCGTGTATCAGATACCGTCGGGATGGAAAGGATTAGGAGCGTCGGGTTTTTAACTACCATGTAGGGAGTGGAACATGTCTATGATGATTAGCAAAGTCGGTCAAATCATGTTGTATGTCAATAACCAGGATCAAGCAGTGAACTTTTGGACCGAAAAACTAGGATTTCGTGTGGTTTCAGAAGAGAAGAACGGGGAGATGAGATGGATTGAAATTGCTCCCGCACAAGGTGCTGAAACAAGCATCGTTCTGCACAATAAGGAATTCGTTGCGAAAATGTCGCCCGGAATGAATCTTGGCACTCCTTCGCTCCTGTTCTTTTCGGAAAATATCGAGGAATTGCGTAACAACCTTATGAATAAAAATGTGAAGGTTGGAGACATTGTTACAATGCCTTCGGGCCGTGTCTTTAACTTCGCAGACGATGAAGAAAATTACTTTGCTATTCTGGAGAAAAAGTAAACAGAAGGAGGCGGCTGACTTGAATGGTCGGCCGCCTTTTTGTTTCATGCCTATTTAGTCGAACTTTAATTTGGACAGTGCGTCTTTCAACGCTGAGTTGATACCTTCGTCCGGCTCCTTGTCCTGCCCCTTCAAATACTTGGCTACTTCTTTCTTCGAAACCTTGCTGCCCTTTTCCTTATCGCGTCGCTCCTGGAAGGTCTTCAGTTTTTCTTTGTGACCACAACCGCAGACAAAGGTTTGTCCTTCCCCTTCTCCGCGTAGCTCCAATCTTTTGTGGCATTTTGGACATCTGGCATTGGTCTGCTTGGCAATGCTTTTGCGATAACCGCATTCCCGATCCTGGCACACCTGCATTTTGCCGCGCTTTCCGTTTACCTCGAGCAAAAACTTATTGCACTCCGGGCACCTGCTTCTGGTCAGGTTGTCGTGCCGGAAAGTCTGATCGCTGTTCTTGATCTGATGGACGACTTCTTTGGCATACGTTTTCATCTCTTCGATAAACGCTCGCTTGTTCAAGCTTCCCTTGGCGATGGCACCGAGCTTTTGCTCCCATTGGGCGGTCAAGGTCGGCGATTGCATTTCATCTGGGACGAGCTCTAGCAATTGCTTGGCTTTTGCGGTGACAAAAATATGCTTGCCGCGCTTCTCTAGCAAAAAGCTGTTGAACAGCTTCTCAATCACATCTGCGCGGGTTGCTACCGTACCAAGTCCGCCCGTTTCCCCAATCGTTTTGATCAAATCCTTGCTCTCGTTTGCCATGTATTTCGCCGGGTTTTCCATCGCAGATAGCAGACTCGCTTCTGTAAATGGCTCTGGCGGCTTCGTCTCGCCCTTGGTCTGGGATATCGACTGGAGTTGCAAGCGATCTCCTTTGGCAAGAGAAGGCAGGATTTGTTCCTTTACGCCGTCCTTCGCATCGTCTTCTTCTACATCGTGGTCATACGCCTCTCTCCAGCCTTGGGAGAGCACGGTTTTTCCTTTTGCGAGGAATGTTTCAGTCCCGATTTTCGCCTGGATAGTTGTTTGCTCATATTCGAAGGCAGGCAGCAAAACAGCCAGGAAGCGCTTCACGATGAGGTCGAAAATCTTGCGTTCCTTATCGCTCAAATCACCGAGAAAAACAGCTTGCTCCGTCGGGATGATCGCATGGTGATCCGATACTTTGCTGTCATCCACGAACGATTTGTTTGCTTTGATCGGCGCACGTAGGATTCTGGCGGCGAGGGGTGCATATGGCTTCATTTGGACAGCCTTGATTCGATCCGGCAGCGTCTCGACGATATCAGCAGAGAGATAGCGAGAGTCCGTTCGTGGGTACGTCACTGCCTTGTGATGCTCATATAGCCCCTGCATGATGGACAGCGTCTGCTTTGGCGAGTAGCCAAACATCCGGTTGGCATCCCGTTGCAGCTCCGTCAAATCGTACAGCTGCGGTGCATACGTCTTTTTGTGCGCACGAGTAATCTCGATGACTTCTGCATTTTTCTCCTGTTTGAGCGAAGCTGTGAGCTGATCCGCTTTCTCTTTGGAAAACGTTTTGACTTCCTTCGTTTGCTGATCTTGCCATTGGAGCTGAATCGGACCTTGGGCCACCGCAGACAGTCCGTAAAATGGCTTGGGCGTAAAGCGACGAATCTCCTCTTCTCTCGTTGCCACAATGGCGAGTGTTGGCGTCTGGACACGACCGCATGAGAGCTGGGCGTTATGCTTGCACGTCAAGGCGCGGGTGGCATTGATTCCTACGAGCCAATCTGCTTCTGCACGAGCAGCAGCGGAGGCAAACAAGTTTTCATAATTTTTGCCTTCCTTCAGATTGCGGAAGCCTTCGCGGATCGCCTTATCTGTCACCGAGGAAATCCACAGACGCTTGATTGGTTTATTCACGTGAACCAGCTCGAGAATCCACCGGGCAACGAGCTCTCCTTCACGCCCTGCATCGGTTGCAATGACGATCTGCCCGACATCGTTGCGTCGCAATTGTTGTTTGACGACCTGGAATTGCCTGTTGCTTTCCTTGATTACGACCAAGCGCAATGGGGACGGCATAATCGGCAAATCCTCGATTCGCCACGAGCTGAATTGCTGCCCGTACGCTTCGGGATCAGCGAGGGTGACCAAATGCCCGAGCGCCCACGTGACAATATATTTATCTCCTTCAAAAAAGCCGTTTCCTTTTTTGTGACACTGCAATACTTTGGCAATGTCGCGTCCAACCGAAGGCTTTTCTGCCAGTACAACTGTTTTACTCATGTACGACATCCTTTCAAACCAATTCAACAATCTGTTATCTATTGTAAACAAAAAAGCAGGAAGAAGGGCTTAGAAATGTTTCGAGATCATAAAGTTTTAGACTCTTAGGGTTTCCCATTGGAAGAAACTTCAAATGACGCCTTGACCATTACGTAACGTAACCGTTTATAGTGAAGGTACCGGTGAAACGCTAGCGATCAAGAAAGGGGCTGATCATGAAAAGTCATTGGAAAGTCGGAGAACTTGCGAAAATAGCGGGAATTACGATACGGACTTTACGTTTTTACGATCAGATAGGCTTGTTTTCTCCATCCGGCTATTCGCCATCCGGATACAGACTCTACACTGAAAAGGACATTTCACGCCTACAGCAAATTTTGTCCTTAAAGGAGTTGGGGCTATCACTGGAGCAGATTAAAGCCGTTATGGCCGGAGACCAGCTCAGCCTGTCAGACATTGTTACCATTCAAATAGATAGCCTGAAAGAAAGTATCCTCATGCAGCAGAAACTCTTGCATGAGCTTGAGAATGTATCGAGTCGGATGCAAAGGAACGAACCGTTTACCGTTGAGCATTTCATGAACATCATACGGACGATGAGAATGAAGCATGAGAAATTTTTCGCCGAGAGAAAATCGAGTATGGATTGCCACCTCGACCGACTTGGTGAATATTTAGATGAGCATCCGGAAGAGCCCGGATAAGGAGGTTTTGACTGTGAGTGAAAGATCTGCCAAACATTCCACATTTGTCATCGAAAGGAACTATAAGCATTCCCCTGCTCATGTATTCGCTGCATGGGCGGGTCAAGCAGCCAAAGCCAGTTGGTTTCCTAAAGCCGAAGAGTTCGACTTTCGCGTAGGTGGCCGCGAATTCAATCGTGGTGGTCCTCCTGGGGGACCCGTTTACACATTCGATGCCTGCTATCAGGAAATCGTTCAGAATACGCGAATTGTATACTCTTACTCGCTGGACATGGAAGACAAGCGGATGTCTGTCTCTGTGACGACGGTAGAATTCGACTCTGTGGACGGCGGCACGCGCTTGATCTATACCGAGCAGGGCGTTTTTCTGGACGGTCTCGATACGCCTGAACAGCGTGAGCACGGAACAAAGGTGATGTTGGATCAGCTCGGAAAGGCTCTGGACGAGCAATGATAGATGCTGTGTTTGAATCGAGTAACCGGGCCGGTTTGAACGAATGGATCGGACTTGCCGTGCTTTCATTGCCTGCACTGCTCGTTTCGATAGACTTGTCCGTAATGATTCTCGCACTTCCTCACATAAGCGTCTCTATCGGCGCTGACAGTACAGAACAGCTCTGGATCATGGACATTTACGGCTTCATGCTTTCGGGGTTTCTGATCACAATGGGCTCACTCGGAGATCGGCTCGGACGCCGTAAGCTGCTGATGTTCGGCGCAGCGGCATTCGGTTCGGCTTCCGTGTTGGCCGCTTATTCCACCACCTCTGGAATGCTGATTACAGCACGGGCGCTGCTCGGCATAGCCGGGGCGACGGTATCGCCTTCCTCCTTGGCATTGATCAGCAATATGTTCCGCGATCATAAGCAGCGTTCCCTCGCCATAGGCATATGGTTCATGTGCTCCATGGGAGGCATGGCGCTTGGCCCAGTAGTCGGCGGGATGATGCTGGAGCATTTTTCATGGGGTTCGATTTTTCTACTCGGCGTTCCAGTCATGGCGCTGCTGTTGTTGACTGCGCCCCATCTTCTGCCCGAATACCGAGATCCCGCACCTGGTCATTTGGATATAACTAGCGTCATGCTGTCGATGTGTACCATTCTACCGGCAATATACGGCCTTAAGGAAACCGCTAAGCAAGGTCTACAGATCTTGCCGCTCATTGCCATCGTAGCTGGCGTTGTTTTCGGGACGTTATTCGTAAGACGGCAGCAACGTTTGGACAGTCCACTATTGGACTTGCGCCTATTTGCAAACCCCGCCTTCAGCACAGCACTGGGTGGCTTGTTCGGCATCACTTTGACAGGTGCTTCCATGCTCTTCATCGCACAGCATCTTCAATTCGTGGAAGGACTATCGCCGCTTGCGGCAGCGATGTGCATGCTCCCGGGAGTAGTTGCGTCGATGGCAGGCATGTTGTTGTCGCCGATCATTGCCCGGTGGGTCCGACCGTCGCTCCTGATCGGGGCAGGCCTTGTCGTCTCGGCGACTGGTTGTATTCTACTGTCCCAGGTAGAAGCGGGCTCCGGACTCTCTACCCTGATCGTCGGTTATCTCTTTTTTAATGTGGGAGCAGCCCCTTTTGCGAGCTTGTCCAGCGATATCATTATCGGCTCAGCCCCGCCTGCAAAAGCGGGTTCGGCGGCGTCCTTGCTGCAAACGAGCGGTGAATTCGCATTCGCACTGGGTATCGCTGTATTAGGCAGCATCGGAACATACGTGTACCGCATGCAAATTGCCGGCTTCATACCGAGAGATGTTACGCCGTTAACAGCTGGAGCCTCCCGCGAAAGTCTGGCCGGGGCAGTCACGGCTGCTAAAGCTTTACCCGAACCTATTGGTTCAACACTGCTTCATGGCGCCCAGATAGCTTTTACCGACGGCATGCATGCTGTAGTGGCCATTAGTGGCGGGCTCATGATCGCTATCGCCATACTCACCGTAATCAAGCTTCGGCATATCCCCCCCATCGGGCAGAAAACGCCAGGAGAGATGTAATTATTCGCGGTAGTCTAGGACTTTATTTTCTCGTCCTAGGTGCCGCTGTCTCTTTCATCTGAATCTGTCTAAAACTTATATCATGGTTGCGAGACAACCGCTTAACAAACGCAAGCGCACCAACCTTTGCCTCCTACTTATACAATGCCGCAAGCTCTGTGCTAATGTACGTACCTACCTGCTCCCCATGACAAATCTGCGCCATGGCTCCCGGCTGGTCAAAGTTAAACACATGCAGCGGCAATTCGTGGTCTCTAGCCAAAATCATTGCAGCCTGATCCATGACTCTCAAATCTACAAAACAAAAAAGGGTATATTGATGAAATTTCAAATTTTTTGTCTAGTATTACTCTGTTTAATTGGATGTGAAACTAAAGATAGCATTCATTCCTTGTCTTCTTCCTCCGTCGTAGACCGTGATAAACTTGTAGATCAATTTCTTATAATTCACGATTTTAATTCTGGTGAGGAGTTCGACACACAAAAGCTAAAAGAAATACAAAATGATTCAAATCGGCAAGATTATAAAAAAGTGCTCGATGATTTCTTTACACAACATTTGCAAAAAGAGATGGAGTCATTTCAAACTATTAATAAAAGCGAACATGAACGACACATTCTAGTTATAACAAAAGATCGGTGGTTATATAGAGTGAGCTTAAAACAATGGCCAGATAATAATAATATTTGGACAGTAGATATGTATGGTGGTTTACTGCAATCCCAGTAATATACAAAACCCTGGCTTAGTCATACAAAAGGCTGCCTCTTGGATGCGAGACAACCGTTTTGTCAATGCATAAGCCTACTTATACAATGCCGCAAGCTCTGTGCTAATGTACGTACCTACCTGCTCCCCACGACAAATCTGCGCCATGGCTCCCGGCTGGTCAAAGTTAAACACATGCAGCGGCAATTGGTGGTCTCTGGCCAAAATCATTGCGGCCTGATCCATGACTCTCAAATCTCTTCTGACCACCTCGTCAAAAGAAACCTCCACATACTGCTTCGCGGTAGAATCCTTGCGCGGATCGGCAGTGTATACGCCATCTACGCCGTGCTTCGCGACCAAAAGGGCGTTAGCGCCTACCTCGAGCGCCCGCTGGACAGCCGGATAGTCAGTGGTCACATACGGTTGACCATTTCCCCCAGCGAAAATGACCACATGCCCCTTTTCCAAATGATGAACGGCCCGTAGACGAATGTATGGTTCGGCGACTGCGTTGATGGGAACGGCAGTCATGACTCGGACTTCCCGGTTTACGCGGGCCTTCAAAACGCCACGCAGCATCAAGCTGTTGATGACAGTGGCCAATGTACCGATGTTGTCCGCCTCTACCCGCTCGATTCCCCATTGATCGGCCATGTTTCCGCGAAAAATATTGCCTCCGCCGATCACGATGGCTACTTCTACGCCCATATCCAGCAAAGCCAGAATCTCCCCCGCGATATGCTCCAGCTGCACAGGATCAAAACCAAATCCGTTTTCCTTAGCTACCGCTCCACCGCTTAACTTGACCAGAACTCGTTTATACCGCATGGCGCCTCCCCCTACGTTCTTTTCTTTGGAATGGATCACGCTCAACAAAAAAAGAACGAAAGCAAACATCGCCTTCGTTCTTCGAAGCAAAAAGAGTAGATTGGGAACATTCCGTTCTTTTTATTCATTCCCATCCCCTCCTTTTTTTCACTATAGAAAACTCCTCACCATTCTATGCAAAGAAATTGGGAAAGTCAAAGGCATCGCGTTTCCCCGCTAAAATATCCTGTAGCATGCCATCAGCCATCTTTGTGGCAAACTGATGATCCTCTTTCGTAATGGCTCCTTTTATGAGCGCCTCATCGAGTTCATCCTGATCAAGCAGGTATACCTCTCCTGTCGGCAGTACCACGATGTCGAGGTACAAATCGTCATACCAGATATGCCCGTTCTCATCTTTACCATGTCCCCGGCAAATATCAATATACCATTGCACGGTATTCCCTACCTCATCGATCATTTTCGTAACGGCATAAGCTTGACCATGGGGAAAATACTGCAAGTAAACATATCCTCTATCGCCCACACACAGTGTTTGATCCCCGACAGGCATGTAAGCAGGCTCACTTACTTCGTCCAGGGTCAGACGGACAGTGTACCCAGAGAAAGATAAAGCTTCTACCCATTTTTGCTGGTAGCCCAATCGCTTCACGCGTTTCCAACCAGGTCGATCTGCTCGTTTTCGCTTCATAGCCTGCTCTCCTCGCCGTTTTGGTTGCTTTTACTCTACCATGAATGGGATCGCTTGTCAGATAGCAAACAAAGACATGCTCACGTAGAACATGCCTAAACGGATGAACCTGCCCTTTATGTTTGGGAGGAGTCGTCTTTTCTTGCCAAGCGACTGTGTTTGCGCCCATAAAGAAAATAAACAATCGCTCCGACTGACAGCCAACTGAGAAAACCGATCTTGGTCAGCGTAGGCAGGTTGAAAACGAGATATCCGCAAAAAAGAACCGAGAGAAAGGGAACAAGCGGAACAAATGGGACGCGAAAAGCCCGCGGTATTTGTGGATGAGTGCGACGCAGTACAACCAGTCCAATTGAGACCAAAATAAAAGCAAACAGCGTTCCGATGTTGGTGAGCTGGGCCAAGCTAGAGAGGGGCAATAATCCACCGAAGGTTGCTACTAATGTAGCCACGACGAGCGTGCTCTTTTGTGGTACCTGTGTGCGGGGATGTACGTGCGAGAAGAGCTCAGGGAGCAAGCCATCTCGGCTCATCGCAAAAAACATCCGGGCTTGTCCATACATCATGACTAACAAAACGGTCGTGATCCCGACGATAGCTCCCAACGAAATGAAGCCTGCTACCCAGTCCTGATTGACATAGGTGAGCGCAAACGCGACCGGATTTTTGACATTTAACAATTTGTACGGAACAATCCCTGTCAATGTCAGTGAGACTGCAATATACAAAATCGTGCAGACGAGTAAGGAAGAGATGATTCCGATTGGCATGTCGCGCTGGGGATTGCGCACTTCTTCGGCGGCAGAAGACACCGCATCAAACCCGATAAAAGCAAAAAACACCGTTGCGGCACCAGTCGCTACTCCTGCAAAACCAAACGGCATAAATGGACGCCAATTTTCCGGCTTGACATACATGACCCCAACGACGAGGAACAGGACAACTACCGTTATTTTTATTAACACCATGATGGTATTCAAGCTCGCTGACTCTCTCGTTCCCTTCATCAACAAAGCTGTAATGATGACAATAATGAGGACCGCAGGTAGATCGATGATCGTTCCTTTCGATGTATCAAACGCACTCGTAAGCGCATGCGGCAGGTGGATGTTAAACCCGGCTAGCAATCCTTGGGCATACCCCGACCATCCGCTTGCCACCGCAGCACAAGCCACCCCGTATTCGAGAATCAAGTCCCACCCAATCATCCAGGCGACAAGCTCGCCAAATGCCGCATAGCTGTATGTATAAGCGCTTCCTGACACCGGAACAGTCGAAGCAAATTCTGCATAGCAGAGTGCGGCAAACACACAGGCAAGTGCCGCAATAACAAAAGACAAAACAAGTGCCGGTCCAGCATGCAAGGCAGCGGCAACGCCCGTTAACACAAAAATCCCTGTTCCCATGATCGCGCCAATGCCCAGCATTGTCAGGTCAAAAGCACCTAATGACTTTTTGAGAGAGCCTTCGTTTTTATCCACCTGCTTCAGCATTTGCGCAACTGACTTTTTCCTTAGCAATTGATTTTTCCATGACATCTTGTGCGACCTCCCAAGCGGGTCATTCACTTCCAACCGTGATTGAAATCAGTTGGAGTATGATCCGTTTGGAGGAAAATTATGCACATGTGCAGTTTGGATCTGCTTTTGTCAGGGCTAGCTGCGCGCTAACCCGCGCCCAATGACATTGGCGGAAACAGGCGCAATACCGAGCTCTCTCGCCCAAACAGACAACTGCCCCATGTGATGAATCTCGTGGGCGATGACATGACGAAGCAGCTCCCCCTTCGTGTACACTTCATCATCCCAGGCGACCTTTACCGATTCGCTTCCCCTCTCGTCTGACCAATTTTCGATGAAATCACGCAATTCTGGGCGCCAGGCATCTGATAGCTCCTTTACCTTTTCTAGCGTCTTGTACGCTTCGAATGTCACCTGAACATCCGGCTTTCCTTGCACACCCCGAAGCCAGCTATACTCGACGTCAGCAATGTGAAACAAGGTGTACAAAATCGTGCCAGCCCCACCTGTACGCTCGCGTAGCAATTCTTCTGATGGAAGCTGCTTGCACCACTCCATCCATTCGTCCCGTACCTGCCAGTTATACTGGAAAAGCATCTTCATTGAGTTCACTCCTTATCTATTTGAGTAGATGAGTAGGAAAATTCTAACTAATGATAGCACATACGTTCTTATTGTGTGAGATTTTTAGTGGTGGTCTTCTGACAGTAGTGGTCGGGAGAAGCCCTGCCACATGTTTTCCAGTCGCCTGTATCCTCTCTTCGTTCGGGCGGTCTCCTTCCAAACATGTGACAGTGCTTTCGTATGGCTTTGATTTCTTCCGGCTTTTAAAACATTAATGAGGGACACTTCCTTGAATCTATCTTCAAGCAGTTAGCTAAAACCACGTAGGAAGAAGCGCATTTCCAGTCCAAGCGCCTCTGGAGCCCATCCTAGCTTCGAAATGAATGGCGGGGAATTTCAGCTTCACCTATGAAATTCTTCATCGAAACTTCTACGTTTGAAGCGCTCCCGCCATTTATTTCGAAGCGGACAGTCAATCCCCCCTTGCTGGGCGTAGGCCGAAGCGTAGACTGGAAATGCGCTTCTTCCCCTACCACAGCAGCTCTACTAAAAAGACCGCCAGAGCTAATAACTCTAACGGTCCAACATACTATTCCATGCTTTCATCCGAAAACGATAAAGAGAATCCACCTGAGAGTAAATAAAGATAACTAGACACGTTCCCTTTTGGCTTGATGATCTGCTTGATCGCCCGGACATATAGCCTGATCTGGCCTTCGTATCTTCTCTTCATCTCTTCGATGGCTACGGCAGTCGCCTCTTTTGCCATCCAATCTGTCTTGAAATCGATCAGGACGAGGCTTCCATCCTGTTCCTCCAACAAGCAATCAATGACCCCTTGGACGACAACCTGCTCGTTGCTCTCTTCACCTAACTCCGCTTCTACTTCATATGCGGGAAGCACGAGGGTAAATGGCAATTCACGATGCACGAACGCCGCCGACTTCATTCGCTGTCCCAAAGGATCTGCGAAGAATCGGGCGATCTGGGGAACATCTACTGCTTGTACCTGCTCGTCAGTCAAAAAGCGGCGTGCCGCGAGTGACGTCACCTGCTCCCGAATATCCGCTTCATCCAGCGGACGCTTCAAATCGAGGTGCTGGAACACTAAGTGCGTGATTGTCCCTTTTTCTGCTGCTGTCAGTCGATTGGATTTTTGCTCAGACAAAAACTTTGGCTTTCCCGTAATCGACGGTAGTGTGAGTGGCTGTCCGCCTTTGCTGACTTTGGCATGTCGCTTGAGTTCGCTGACACTCCATTTCGCAGCGACTCGAGGCGCAATGGGATGCGGGTCCTGCCATCCTAATCTCTTGGCGACAATCTCTCGCAAAGTATCATCAGACGGTCGTTCCGCGATCGCTTCTCGCATGGTCATGCGCTCCCACAGAGATGCCTCGTCGTTGGCTGACTCTCCTTGGGCACGGAGCTCATCTGCCTGATAGAAGTGAAACGACCAAACCGAATCATCCGGCACACTTCTGACTCTCACGACGTCCCCCGAGCCTTGTTGCTCTGGATACGCCCGCAGCAATCCTGCCCCAGGATGTCTCAACATCGCACGCCCCACCCAGTCCAGATATCCCTTTGCCTGAATCAAATCTTCGTCACTGAGCCGCTCGCTGTCATCTTGTCTGCCCCAGTCCGTCACACTTTTTCCGAGATCCTTGGATGAACCAACAAGAATGAGCTTCTCGCGTGCACGCGTCAAAGCCACATAAAGCACACGCATTTCCTCTGCCAGCATATCCCGACGTAGCTTTTGCCGGATGCCCAGCGCAGCCAGACTCGGATAGCGCAGCTGCATGGAGGGCTCAACAGCCATTGGGCCAAAGCCCAAATCTTTATGCAGCAAAAACTGGCTTTTCAAATCCATCGTATTAAACTGCTTGCCCATGCCCGCTACAAATACAACAGGGAACTCCAGCCCCTTACTTTTGTGGATTGTCATGATGCGTACGACATCCTCGTTTTCCCCGATGGTTCTTGCTTCGCCCATATCATTACCCGCTTCTTGCAGACGGTCAACAAAGCGCAAAAAGCGGAACAAGCCACGATAGGAACCAGCTTCATATTGTCTGGCACGATCATAGAGCGCACGCAAGTTGGCCTGTCGCTGCTGACCGTTTTCCAGAGCCGCGACATAATCGAGATAGCCTGTCTCCCGGTACAGCATCGTCAGCAGCTCCGATAAAGCACCTCTGCGAGCCTCTGTCCGCCATAGATCCAATCGGCCAAAGAACTGTCGCAGCCTTTTCTCCCACGATTCTTGGGGCGGGCGTTCTTCTGCATATTGGAGAACAGCTTGGTGAAACGGCCCTGTCGCGTAGTGAATGCGGATTTGAGCAAGTTGCTCCTCCCGCAAGCCGACGATAGGAGACCGCAATACAGCTGCCAATGGAATGTCTTGGAGCGGGTTGTCAATGACACGCAGCAAGGAGAGCATCGTTTCTACCTCTGTCGCCGCGAAATAACCCGCAGTCTGCTCCGCATAGACGGGAATTCCTGCCGCGTGCAGCTCCTCTTGCATCGTCTGCCCCCAGCCTGAGGTCGCACGAAGCAAAATAACGATATCGCGATAGGCCAGCGGGCGCATTCCCCCTGCCTTTTTATCGAAAACGAGCAGGGGCTCTTCTCCCTCTCCCGGCTCCATCCAGCGGCGAATACGGCTGGCGACTAGTCGTGCTTCCAGCTGTGCAACACTCGCTTCCTCTACGGACTCTCCCTCGGGAATACCTGCTTCGCCCTCATCTGTCGCCTCTGCAACTACCGCCTGACCTTCTTCTGCTATCGCTGTATTCCGGTCGATCAGATGCATTTCTGTCTGCAAACGGTTCGGCTGTGCTTCTGGATAAGACGCGCGGTTAATCAGCTCCGCCGAAGGATCATAACCAATCTCACCTACCCCGTGAGACATGATCTGGCGAAACAAAAAGTTAACGGCATCTACGACTTCCCTTCTACTGCGGAAGTTCGCTGCCAGATCGATACGCCGTCCGATGCAAGCTTCGTCGGCATCACCATCTTTTTGATAGGTCACATATTTTTCGAGAAACAGCTTCGGCTCTGCCAAGCGGAACCGATAAATACTCTGCTTCACGTCACCCACCATGAAGCGATTCGCTGGCTGACCATTCTCTCCATCTCGGGAAACCATTTGCAAGATTGTCTCCTGCACGAGGTTAATATCCTGGTATTCGTCTACCAGCACTTCAGCGAACTGTTCACGCAATTGGGTTGAGATAGACGAAGGAATAGTCTCCCCGGACTCATTCGTTTCGGTTAAAACGCGCAGAGCGAGATGCTCCAAGTCGCCAAAATCGACCAAGCCACGTGAGCGCTTCTCCAATTGAAATGCGTCCGAAAATGCTGTCACCAGCCTTGCCAATGTCTGCATGTGAGGAGCAATCCGCTGCAAATCCGCAACGTACTGCTCGGCTGTCGTAGAAAAGTACTGCTCGATTTGTTCTGCCAGTTCTTTTTTCACGCTGTTTCGCAGGTCTTGCACCTGTTCCTTCACGAGCGGATCTGTGCCTTTCACTGGAGGCAGCCTGGCAAATACAACCCCTCGGACAGCTTCGACGGTTACTTCCCAGCCATCTCTGCAAGCCGCTCCGGCACGCTGAAGGGCAGCCGCTTCCGCCTCAAGCAAAGGCAAATAACCAGCAGGCCCTTCCGGTGAGCCCGCCAACAGAATTGCCCTTTGCATCTTAGCAGTCATTCCACCGAGTGCCAGCTCCACAGAACGCAGCACGCTTCTGGTCCACTCCAGTCCGTCTAGACCATTTTTATCGTGGACCGCAAACATTCCGGCCGCTTCCCCGAGCCATTGTTCTGGTGCCGGATGACTGCGTGAAAACTCATACAGCCGGAGTAGTAGTATGGTGAGGGTATGATCGTCTTGACCATCCAGCATCACATCAGCCAATGCATGAAAATCCGCATCATTCTCGTACCAGCTCTCCAGCTGTTCCTCCAAGACATCCTGACGCAAAAGCTCTCCTTCCATCTGATCAGCAATGCGAAAATCAGGATCGAGGTCAATCAGATAGTAATACTGGCGCAAAATCCCCAAGCAAAACGAGTGAAGCGTCGTAATCGTCGCCCGCTGAAGCAGCGCCAGTTGTCGACGCAGATGAGAAGAGTGCGGGTCATCTTTCAATGCTTTTCGCAAGGCATCGCCAATCCGGTGACGCATCTCTGCCGCTGCCGCATTGGTAAAGGTCACCACCAACAGCTGATCCACTCCAACCGGGTCCTTCTCGTCCATGATGCGTCGGATAATCCGCTCAACCAGGACGGAGGTTTTCCCAGAGCCTGCCGCAGCTGCCACCAGGAGATTATTCCCGCGCTGGATAATCGCTTGCCATTGCTCGTCCGTCCATTGTTCAGGCTTGGCCTGCAATTGTTGATCCGCCATCGGTCATTCCTCCTTCTCCTGCCATCTGCTGCTCTGCCAGCATGCTCCATATTTGCTTGTTGTTCCATTTGGCAAGCTGTCGGTGCTCATTCCCGCCTGCATCTCCGTCGAATTTACATACTGGCTTGTACGAGCAGTAATCGCAAGCAGTCATCGTCCCGTTTGTGTACGGTTCGATCTGGATTTCCCCGTTGGTCATGCGCGTACTGATTTGCTTCACGGTATCGCGAACATAGGAGGTCAAGGCTTGGAACTGCTCGGCTGTTGCCACAGATGATCGCGATGAAAGCGTTCCGTCCTTTTTGATTTCAAATGGCACCAGCTCTGACGCCCCTTGTTCTACATAGCCATCCATCATTCGAGCCAGCTCTGGGTCTGCGAGCATTAAGCCTTTCATGCGCAAGCGCTTTGCCCGCTCCTTTGCTGCTTCGTCTGCCGTTAACAATCGTTTTGCTGTCACAAAAGGATCGGCTACCTGATAGTAGAAAACGCCCCCCATTTCGGCTTTTTTCCCTAGCCATTCCTCCGCATTCGCCACGACAACATCGAGATAGACGAGCAGTTGCAAGTTCAGGCCATTCCAAACGTCGGAGAGAGACAGCTGCTTGGGACTGGACTTGTAGTCAATCACGCGCAAATATGGGACCTCACTATCCAGTGATTGGTCAACGCGGTCAATCCGTCCGATTAGCTGAAGGTCCACGCCATTTTCAAGTGTTAAAGCCAATCCTGGCAAATCTGAATTCGGCCCAAACGAAACCTCCAGTCCTACTGGAGCAAAGCGGCTGCGCTTCGCATGCTCTCCGAGTACGTAAATCGCGCGGCCAACTGCCCGCTTTAGTTTGCCGGACAAATAACGATACCGGGCTGTCCGCGTCAAAATGCTGCTGCGAGTCGCAGGAACCAGTTCTTCTACAACCACATTTGCAAGCTGCATGCTATTGTCTTCCGTCAGCTTGCTCCACTCCAGATTGTCTTCATTCATTTTTTCAACGGCTAGCTTGAGTGAAGCATGGAACAGCTCTCCCACATCGAAACGCTCCAGCTTGTACATCGTTCTCTCCGCCAATCTGAGACCGTGGGAAGAAAAATGCGAGAACGGACATGACTGGAACCGTTCCAGACGAGATACACTCATTTTTAGTTGTTTGCCGTACAAGGTCGTGCTCGTTTCCAAATCCAGCTCCTGCGGGCGATTGAAGTAGCGCAAGCCGGACAACAGCCATTGCTCCCGTTTGACATCGGGAGAAGCGCGAATATACCAGTCGTATACCTCCCACCAAAAGTCTGGCAGCTCTCCTGTTTTCTTCATCGATCGCAATAGCGTCAATAGATGGCGGAACACACGTCTCGGATGACCGAGCAAGAATGCATCGGTCTCGTACTGCCCCGTCGGTTCGTTATAAAACACCTGATGCGGGATATCCGGCAGCACTTCCCGGATGCGGGTGAACACAGAGGAAGGCAGCAGTGCCTTGCCCTCTTCATCCGCCAACGCACAGCTCAGGATCAGCCTCTCCGACGGTCTCGTCATCGCCTGGTACAGCAGGTAAGGCTCAGCCATCAGCCGTTGCTTCGCACTCGGTGCCAGAGACATGCCCATTTCAGCCAGTCGCTCACGTTCCGCCTCATCCAGAATTCCTTCTTCTTTTGGACGCAACGGAATAATGCCCTCGTTTACCCCAAGCAAAAACAGAGCTTTGACATCCGGTTGACGGGAGCGCTCCATGGCCCCGATCAGCACCTGATCCAGTGCCGGGGGAACGAGTCCCAATTCAATCGTCTCCAGACCGCTGTCGAGCACACGGGCAAATGTCGCCAGGTCCATGCTCTCGTCGCCCATGACCTCCACGACCTGATCCATCAGCTCGATCAATCCCGTCCATACTTGTCCGTGCACCTGTGCTGCATCGAGATCACCGTCATTTTCTGCCTGTCGCTGCCAATTCTCCAGCTTGTTTGGCACATCCAGCGCGATCAGAAGGTTGTACAGGGCAAGGGTCATTTCCTGTACGTTTTTACCCGTTGCTTGCTTCATCTCTTTTTCAAAGGACAGGAGCGGCGCTGCGTATTTGCGTCTCAACTCATCGATTTTCGCGTCTTCCTCAGCGCCAGCTTGCCCGCGGAAATGCCAAGCAGATTCTTCTGCCCATTGATAGCCAAAGACACCATGAGCCAGCACGTAGTTTTCCAATCTGTCGATTTCCTTGCGAGCTGTATGCTCATCGGTGATATCCAGCAGAAGCAGGTCTGTTTTCAAGCAGCGGAAAACAGCGTCGTACCGCCACCTCGTAACAATGACCTCCAATGCCGAGCGAACTAGCTCGACCAAGGGATGATGCATGACAGAACGCTTCTGGTCCAAGAAGTGCGGGATGCCGTATTCGGTAAACACAGCCGATATCTCATCAGCGTACGTCCCGATTTCCCGAAGCAAAATCGCCATGTCCTTCCAGCGGTACCCCTCTTCTCTCGACAGAGTCAGGAGCTTCAGCGCCACAGCCTCCACCTCTGCCCGCCTGTTCACTGCTGAGAGCATCGTCACTTCGTCCGCTCGTCCGGGCTGATCCGGGATCGGGGGGTCTCCCCATTGGAAATACACTTGTTCGACCTGACGCAGCCATGGACTGCTCTTGAATCGCTGTGCCTCGGTCAATAAAAGCGGCTTGGCGATTGATACACTCGATTCACGCGCCATCAGTGTCAAGGCTTGATATGTTCGCAGTGTAGGGTGAAACAGCCCTAGTTCATCCACAGAAGCGTCACGTTCATTCGGGTCAAGCGTCAGCGCAATTGTCACCTGCTTGGCGTGCTGCATCAGCTGATCGATCAAGCGCAGCTCTTGATTCGTAAACCCGGTGAAGCCATCGATAAATATTTCAGCCTGCTTGATGTACATGGAATCACGCACCATCGTGGCCACTCGGTTCAGGATGTCGTCTGCATCACAATATCCCTCTGACAAGTAAGCCTCGTACGCATTCATAATCAAGCGAAGGTCATGTACTTTTTGATTGAGATTGGCTCCTCCCCATTCCACATTCTCGGAATGGGTGAAGGATACCCCATACGATTTGCACTCGCTAATCAAACGACCGAGCTGAGAAGCAAACCCAGGCTGCGTCGCCGAGCGCCCAAATACGTTCAGCTCTTCTTTGTGTCGCTCCAAAAGCATGCGTAAAACCATATGCTTACCCAGATCGTCGACAGGCACGGTAGTCAGATCGCCCAGCTCCTGCATAAGCCTGTGAGCCAATCGACCGAAGCTGAGCACTTGCGTCCCCATCACACCGCCCAGCTCTGGCAGTGTAGCTAGCGCATACTCTTCCTGAAAGCTGGCCTGTTCCGGCACGAGCAAAATCATAGGCGAACCCAACGGCTTTTCCCGCAGCCGGGCTTGTATCTGCCGATGGATCGATTCTGTCTTCCCCGTTCCTGCCCGTCCCAGTATAAATTGGACTGCCATGATTTTTCCCCTTCCCTACTCCATTTCCAGATGCAGCATGCTTCCTTTTCCCATCGGTTCTGCTGGTGTCACGACCAGACGACGCGGCATGCGCACACGTATTTCCGGGACGTGGCTAATGACCCCGATGGTAAAATCGTCCATGCGCAGTCGCTCAAGCGCATCCATAACGACTTCCAAAAGCTCCGGATCGAGTGTTCCAAAGCCTTCGTCCAGGAAGAAAAACTCCAAGCGTCCGCCACGCATTTGAATCTCCATCGACAAGGCAAGAGCCAGCGACAAGGAGGTCAGGAATGTTTCCCCGCCAGACAATGTGCTTACTGGACGGCGCATTCCTCCAGCTCCCTCATCCCGCAAAACAAATTCGCCCTCGTCGCCGATTTCCAGCCCGTAACGATTGGCGGTCATCCGCTTCAAGTGATAAGAAGCGTCTCTTGCGATTGATACCAGTTTTTCCTCCGCAATGAACTGGACAAACGCCTTGGCTTCAAACAACTTTTTCAACTCTTCCAAGCGGCTCTGCTCATCCTGCTGCTGTACCATCTCTTTGTGAAGCTCTTGCCATTTGTCATGATTTTTTTCCATGCGATCCACATGCTCTTTGGCGACAGCGACTTGCTTTTGCGCCTCTTGGAAGGCTTGCTCCCATTGCTCCCACGCCTCTTTTGCAGTGGTGAGCTCTTCTTGCGTAAACGAACGGCCTGCTACTGCTTGCTGTAGCCTTTCTTCCTCGTAACGAAGCTGCCCTGCGATTCGCGTGTAAGCCTCGACTTTTTCCTGTGCCTGTGGCAATTGCTCGCGCTCTGCGTACCGTTCCCGTACGTACTCAATAGTACCAAGACCTGTTTCCTGCAAGCCTTGGTACAATGTCTCGTGAGCTTCCGTGCGTTGCCGCGTGAGGATGGCCAGCGTCTCCGAATATTTGACTAGATTGTTTTGCACCGTTTCCCGCGCTTCGGCGGTCTCTTTGCGCTTTGCCTCTGCCAGCGTAACTGCCTGACGCAAGCCGAGGAGAGAATCCTCTACCCTTATCAAACACTCCTGCGCAGTAAGTCCCCCCGTGCGTTCCAGCCATTGGGCATGCTTTTGTTCCCACATGCGCTTTCTATCTTCAAGCTTTTCCTTTAGCGCCGCTTCCCGCGATTTGCCCTCTACCTTGCGCGATTTGGCTGCTTCTACCTGCATCGTCAGCTTTCCACGCAGCGTTTCTTTCTCTGATCGAACCTGCTGCAGCTCTGCTAAACGGCGATCTGATTTTCCGATTTCCTCGTAGCGCTGTTCGATTTCCTCGATGGGAAGCTCATTGCGCTTCGCGTCCAGTTCTTCTCTCGCATGCTTTTCTTGCATGGTTGCAGCGTCCAAACGAGCTTTATTGTCATGGATTGCCTTCTGTGCCTGCTCGAGCAACAGCGTGCTCCGCTCCATCAAGCGTTTCTTTTCCGCTTCTTCCTCACGCAAGGTCTCCAGCTGCTGCTGCAATTGCTCACGCTCTGCTTTTAGCCGCTCTCTTTCCGCTTGCTTGGTGATCAGTTCTTTTTCCTCGCGCTGATAGACGGCGATCAGCTCTTCGAAAGAATCCACGATCCAAGGCTGTCCGTACCCGCGACACTCTGCCTTGATCGCTTCCAAGCGCGCTTCCAGCTGTTCCTGTTCAGCCTTTACGCTTGCTAGGCGCTCATCAAAAGCAGCAAGCGCTCCCTTTGCTGCCAACCAAGCTTCCTTGGTCTTGCCTGCTTCTTGTTCAGCCGCACGCAATGCCTCTTCTGACGCTTTGATTCGAGCACGCAGGGCATCACCCTCCGTCCCCGCTTCAGACGCTTTTGTATGGTTCTGGTGGCCGTGTGGGTGGTGTTCGGAACCACATACCGGACACTCTCTGCCTTCCTCTAAACGTTCGCGCAAAAATCGCGCCATGTTTTCCTGCTGCCAGCGTTCCCATTCTTGGCGCAGCTCATCTCGCTGGGTCAGTTGACTTTTCACAAGTGCTTCGCTTGTCTCTACTGCCCGCGTCAGCTCTTGATTGCGCTCATCCAACTGCTTACGCTCCTGGACGATTTGTTGCGACTTCTCCTGCCAGGATGAGAAAGCCTGCAATACTTCCCGCCACTGGCGACCTACCTGCTTCATGTCTGCCAGTACATTTCTTGCTTTCTCCCATTCTGCTTCGCTCATCAAAGCCGAGTCGGCTGGTGCTGCCAGCTCTTCTCTTTTTTGTGCCAAGCGATTCGCACACGCTTCCCAGCTGCGCTTGTGCTCATCGGCAGTATGGGTCGCCGCATGAATGTGCTCCTGTGCAGTGAGTTGTTCTTTTTCCAGCTCACGTACCTTGGCATGGTCCCGTTCCCACTGCTGTTTCGCTTCTCTGGCTGCCCCTATTTGTGCTCGCCATTCAGGAGAAATCGTGACCTGTTTCATCTGTTCTTGCAGATCCGCCCACGCAAGCTCCCAGTTTTTTAATTCGGCTTCATCCTTTTCCAGCTGTTGTTCTATGTTGGTCAAGGCGACTGAGACTTCATTCCACTCTCGCTCCAGACCTGTCCACTCTTCCCGGATCGCCTTTAGCTCCTCTTCCCACTCCTGTGCCTGTACCAGCCTGCCCTTTTGCTGAATTAGTAACGGCTCCTGTACAGCCAACTCGGCATGGACCTTCTGATACGCCTGCTCTGCCTCATCTACAGCCAAACGAGCACTCTCCTGTTGTTCGCGGCTGCGTTCCAATGCCGTACCAGTCGCATGCCATTCCTGATCCATCCGCTCATATTGCTGGAGTAATGGCCACAGTCGAATACTCGATTCCCACTCGCGAATCTTCGCCATTAGGGATGCCATTTCCGCTTCATTTGCTTCCTGCTGCTGTAGTTGGGCCTGGACTTGCAATAGCTCCTGATGCCACTGGTTAAGCTGCTCCAGCTCCTTGAGCTTCCCGGCTAGCTCCTGTTTTTGCTGAGTGAATTCCTGCTCTTTTTGCGCAGCTTCCTCCCACGTTTGTCTCGCCAGCTCCAAGGCTTCCGGACCTGCGTCACCCAGAGCTGCACTCGCCAGTTGCAAACGATGCATCTGTTCCTTGACCTGCTCCAACGCGTGCCGTACCCGCTCACTCAGCTTTTCCCCATAAATATGTAAGCGGAACATTCGCTGCAGCATCTCATTGCGCTCACTGCCCTTCAGCGTCAAGAATCGGGAAAATTGACCCTGTGGCAAAACGACCGCCCGGGTAAAGTCCTGCAAAGTGAGACCAATCAGTGCCTCAATCGCGGCAGTCGCGGACGTGGCCTTGGACTCCAATACGACATCCGGCTCTCCGGTCAAGGCTCCCGACTGAATCAACCTCACTTCCGGCTGTCGCTTGTTCCCCTTTTTATCCAGGCCAAATTCCCGTTCCACCGTATATTGCTTGCGCTCATCGCCAGTCCCCAGCTCAAAGGTAAAGGAAACGAAAATGCGCTGCTCCAGCTGGTTCAGTACTTCTTTCGGATGGTTACCCCCGCCCAGTCGGACGACCTGCCCATACAACGCTAGTGTGATCGCGTCCAAGATCGTCGATTTCCCGCTTCCAGTCGGGCCGAATATCCCAAACAATCCCGCCTGACATAGCATTTCGAAATCGACCTCTTGCATTTCTCGATAGCTGTGCATCCCTGCCAGCTTCAATCGTATCGGTCTCACTCTTCTTCCCCCTCTCCTCCGTTTTCTGCCAATAGACGCTGGAACAAGGTCACGAGCTGCTCATCCGGCTCTGCTCCCCTCTTTCGTTCATAGAAGCGCTTGAACAATTGATCGGACGTAAGCTCTGTCAGCTCGACCCGCTGTTCCTCTTCCTCCTCACGATCTTCCCTCACGACAACACGCTGTATTTTCAAGAAATCATCCGATAGCTTGCGGACACGCTGAAATTCTGCCGGGTCGATCACGCCAGATACATGCAGCTCCAAGTCAATCCACGCCCCTGCATCGCGCCCCTCTTCCAACCAGCGCTCGACTTGCTCGATTCCCTCTGTCGCCCTCCAACGTGCCAATGGTCGTGCGCTCGTCAAATAAATGATCTCCTCACGCACTTCTTGCCCTGGCTCCACCTCGACGAGTACGACTGCCTTGCTCTGACCTGCTTCGGAAAAGCTGTACGAAATCGGTGAGCCGCTGTAACGCACCAACGGCTTGTCACTGAGCTTTTGCAGTCGATGGAGATGGCCGAGTGCCACATAATCAGCGTTCTTCGGAAAAGCCTGCGGCGATACAGTCAACGCTCCCCCAATTTGAATCGGTCGCTCGGAATCCGTTTCTTTACCGCCCATGACAAATAAGTGACTTGTGACCAGGTTAACCGTATCCTCGCGAAAATGAACAGACAGATCAGCAAGCAATTGTGCAATGCGCTCGGAAAAAGCAAGCTGCATCTGCTCCTGGGTAAAGCTTTCGCTCAGCAGCTCCTTTAATCGCGATTCAGAAGGATAAGGCAAAGCCAAAATGACTGCATTCGCAGCGCAGCCAGGAATCTTCATTTCCAGCCAAGAAGGGCCTCCCTGCACAATTTGCACGCGATCAGACGATGCTTCCTGCGTCAGCAGTGGTGCTTCCTTTGGTAACCCCAACAAAACGATCCCGTGCTTTGTGGCAAGCGGCGCTGCTGCTCGCACCCGCTCAGGCTGGTCATGGTTCCCCGCGATCACGACAACACCTCGCCTGCCTTCCGAGGACAAGCGCTCCAATGCATCATAAAAAAGCTCTTCCGCCCAAGCAGGCGGATTGACCGAATCGTATACATCTCCAGCAATGAGAACCAAATCTACTTCCCGCTCATCAGCGATGTGACAAAGCTCGTCCACAAAAGCTGTTTGTTCTATCCGTCGGTCCCGCCCTTCCAGCTGCCTCCCGAAATGCCAGTCGGCTGTATGCAATATCCGCATGACTACTATCACTCTCCACGATCATGTGTTTGCTTTTCATTGTAACAAAAGACAGCGCCGTTCGCGGTTGAAATTTACTCCACTTCCCCGTAACTTTTACTCCTGACTGCTCGTCGTCCAACTGAAAAGGTCGCCATTGATCGATCTCATCCCGGAAAGGAGCTCGTTACCGTTGCGTAATTCCCGCCTGTTTCTCACCCTGACAGTAGGACTTGCCGCCTCCAGTCTCGTCCTCACTGCCCCCTCTTCCCTTGCCTCCAAGGAGCCTACCAGAACCCAAGTAATGGAATGGATTAACAAGCAAGCCAAAGATCCAATTGTTACCGACAACTTTGATTTTCAGCTTGTCAATCTCGATGATGACCCGGAACTAGAAATTGTCGCCAAGCATAACGGCAGCGTACATATCGGGAATTTTTACATCCTTGATCAAAAGCCTGATCGTACGTACGCCCTCATCGCAGAAGAGGAATGGAATCCCCCGCGCCTGCAATTGGATCATTGGGACTATACGCGTGAAGTGAATCACTCCGAGATCGACAAAAATGACGACGCCAAACCACGTTTGCTCGCAGAAAAACGAGTATTTGAAACCGTCCAGCATACTGGCGGATCAGGCATATCGGTCTACGAGGCGAATCTGTGGTATTTAGACAAAGGTCATTTGGTCAAGGCATGGGAAGGACTGCTACGGGAAACGGTTTCGGTACCGGGTGGTCAACTATTCCAGACGATCGGCAGTTATCAAATCGTACAAGATGACGAAGCAGGAGCTAAATCCTGATACAGGTGAAATACTGCCGGGCAAGCCTAAGACTACATTGCAAATGTATCGTTGGGAAAATGGTGTTTTTGCTCCTTTGAATGTTGAAAAACCGTCTGGGCAATAGCCTGACGGTTTGTAAATTCGCTGTCTTCTATCGTGACTGTTGTGGTGGAGTCGAAGCCCTGCCACATGTTCTCCAGTCGCCTTTTTCCTCTCTGCATTCGGGCGGTCTCCTTCCGAACATGTGACAGGGCTTTCCAACAGCTTTGTATCTGCTCCGCTACGTTTACACCATCGTGAAAGTAGGACATGAAGCATCTTTGAATCCACTCGCAAATGGTTTTATCGAAAGTCGCGTTGGAAGAAGTGCATTTCCAGTCCAAGCGCCTCTGGAGCCCTACCCAGCGCAGAAATAAATGGCGGGGAATTTCAGCTTCACTTATGAGATCCTTCTCCGAAACTTCTACGTTTGAAGCGCTCCCGCCATTTATTTCGGAGCGGACGGTGAATCCCCCTTGTGGGGCGTAGGCCGAAGCGTAGACTGGAAATGCACTTCTTCCCCCACCACAGCCACTTAATATAAAAATAGCTGCACTCCCACGAATCAGGAGCGCAGCTTTCTCTTATCTTCTCAGCTTTTCATTTGTCGGCGACTTCAACGTCTGCAAGCACATGTAGCAGATGATCCCGAACAAAATCGTGATAATCATGGAGTGAGTCAGCGTAGCGTACAAGTGAAGCTTGTAAATAATAACGAAGCCCCCGCTGAACACCTGCGCGATGCAAAGAATAAAGCTCAAGATACTCGCACCGTACAAGTCACGCCGTTTTTCCTTGAAATGACGTATGCAGTAAATCATTGTCCCCAACAACAAGAATCCCAACACCATCGCAGCGATTCTGTGGGCAAAATGAATACCTGTCTGTCCGTACAACTCTGGGATGACCTGTCCCTGACACAGTGGCCAGTCACTGCATGCCATACTTGAACCCGTATGTCTGACATACGCTCCCAGATAAACGACAGCGTACGTATAAATGGCGACGAACCACATCCAGTTGCGGAAGCCTTTTGAGACGGTCGTTTTCACCAAGCTTTGCGTTTTTTCTCGTTGATAAACGAACACACTCAACAAGAACACGCCTGTATAAGCAAGCAAGGAGAATCCAAAGTGCAGAGCCAAAACAGATGAGGACTGTGGCCAAATAACGGCAGAAGCGCCAAGAATGGACTCCACTACGATGAAAAACAACCCAAAAATAGCGAGATTGCGAACTTCTTGGTTGTCTTTGTAATAGCGCCAGCAAAGTACAGAAAAAATCGCGACAACAATACCGGCAACACCTGTAATCAGGCGATGAGAATATTCAATAATGGATGCCAACGTGTATTCCGGAACCCATTTACCGTTGCACAGTGGCCAGTCATTTCCACAGCCAAGTGCTGAATCTGTCTTTGTAACAAGCGATCCGGCTACCATCACGATAAACATGATCAAGGTAGCAAGAAAAGCTAATGGCTTCAGCCATTTTCCCATAGTAAGTCACCCTGTTTCTTGTGAGGATCAAACAACCCCTCGTTCTATGTCCTCTTTTACGATAATGAAACATCCCCTGCTAAGCAAGGGATGTTCCGTGAACATTTAGTGAGTGTTTCGTGTCAATAATAGTTAACCATGGTACTAATGACGATCGCTGCACAAAACACGGTTAAATAAAGAATGGAATAGCCGAACAGTTTGCGTGCCCAAGCAAGATCATCCTTGGTCTTGAAGCCTTGTAAAAGCAGAACCATGTACACAATCCCCATTACACCCATGACGAGCAAATACACATAGCCTAGACTAGCATGGACAAACAGCAGCAAAGAAGCCGGTAACAACACTGAACCCCACAACACCATTTGTCGCTTCGTCTCGGCAAAGCCTTTTACTACCGGTAGCATCGGCAGATTTCCTGCACGGTATTCTTCTGTTTTCAGCATGGCCAGCGCCAAAAAATGGGGAGGCTGCCACAAAAACAAAACCAGGAACAGCAGCCAAGCAGTCATGTCCATGGTCTCTGTTACTGCTACCCACCCAATTACCGGAGGAGCTGCACCTGAAATACCGCCAATCACCGTATTCAGAGTTGTCACTCGTTTCAGCGGCGTGTAAATCAGCACGTAAAAAATGTGGCCAATCAATCCCCAAACCGCCGCCAATGGATTCGCATATACAGCCAACACAGTAACCCCTGCCAACAGCAGGCCAATTCCTAAGAGGATCGCGTTACGTGCAGAAATTCTTCCGGTCGCTACCGCCCGATGTTGCGTCCGCTTCATTTTTTTGTCCAGATCACGGTCGTAGAAATTGTTTAAAGCCGCACCCGACATAATGACCAAAGCGGTTCCTAGCATGGTAAAAAAAGCCAGTTTCCAGTTCGGATAACCGTAGGACGCTAACCATAAAGCAGCAAAAGTGGTCATCAAGTTTGACAGGGTAATGCCAGGCTTTGTCAGTTGTACGTAATCCCGAAAGGTAGCAGGTGCTACCGGCTGTGTCTGCAAAGAAGCATCGGCATCAAGCGATTCCTGCACGGTCATTTGCTGGTCCACGTTTTGTACCTCCTGTTTCCTTCTATCTGAACGTCCAAATCATGACTGGATAACTACCTACATTGTATCCAATGCCAATAAATCTACTTACTTACCAAAAATTACATCCAACACGTCAGACGTCTCGCCACCTGGATAAATCCAGTACAGCAGCAGATAAACCACGGCTCCTGTAATGGAAGTGACAAACCAAACAATGGACGTCCAAGGACCAATCTTACGATGAGAAGCATAGTTTTTCGTGTAAGCGTATCTGAGTGTAATCAGACCCATCACACCACCGACTGTTGCCAGAACGATGTGGAAGAACAAGAATGTCTGATAGATTGGCTTGATGCTGTCTGGTCCGCCAAAATGCGTGTTTCCGATAAAAGCCGTTCTGGAAACGTACGTGATAAAAAAGATCGTGGCACAGATCGCAGCCCATTTCATAATCTTCATATGCTTTTCTACTTGTTTTTTCGCAATGGCGTACCAGCCAATCGCAACGAGAATGCCACTAATGACGATAAAAGCCGTACTTACCGTAGGCAATAGGAGCCCCATTTTTTCACCTCATTCAACAAACGTTTCTGCTGTTCACGCGTATTTAAAAAGTCGGCTTTTCAGCACCAAAAGATTGATCCATTGGCATGTCATCCTGCTTCTCTGCCTTGTACCAATGGTAGAAGACATAGGCCAGCACACAGCCGTAAACAAGCTCCTGTACTAGCTTCATAATGATTCCGCCAAGTCGCTGATCGTTAAACGCGTCGAGGCTTTGGAATAGCTGTGGAGAAGCTATATACGTAGCATACAGGGGTTCCGAGGCAAAAATAATCAGCGCACAGGCTGGCGTAATCAAGACACCGTTTGCAAAAACATACGACAGTTTTTTCAATCCGGCCAGTTGTCGCTTGTTATCAGACAACGGACTCACAATCGGCCACCACATCGCAAATGCGGCAATCACGAGAATGACATGATAAAACGTCATCCACTCATGGTTGATCGCGACGGCATCAAAAATAAACGGAACATGGTAAAACGAAAACAGTGAGTTAAAAAACAGCGCTGCCACTAACGGATGTGTCAAAGAGTTTAGGATAAGCTTCAACGCTTTCGGACGAAAAATCTTGGCCAAAAGCCATTCAGGCATTGCCAGAAGCATGAGCGGTGGTAGAGCAAAGTACAAGATCGATTGTTGAAGCATGTGCAAACTAAACATGTAATGATGGCCGTAATAACTGATAGGGCTTCCTTGTGCGGTATAAAACAACACGATTGCCAGCACAAAAAGCAATCTTTGCTTGCCAGTCGCCGGTGTAGCGTTTTCAAAACGTTTATGCATTGGACCGGTTACGAGAAAGTAGGCAGTAGTCACGAGCAACGACAAAAGCATCACATCCGGACTCCATAAATCCGAAAAGGTTGCTGATCCGGTAGCCGATGACATCTCGTGCATTTGATGTACATTTCCCAAGTTTATACCCTCCCTTCCAAGTGTAAAATCTTGGACGTTGCCACATACGCTGGGCGTCGTCATATGTACATTTTGTGTCAATACGAAATACCAATTTTTATCTATTAAATGTTGCCCTTGATCCAATCTCCATTATACCGTTTATTCCCTTTTTCTTTGAAGACAAAAATGAACAAACTGTTGAACAAAACAATTCCTAAATTTCACACAATTCAACCAACATAGTGGAGGAGAAGAAAAAGCACAGTTCTCTTCGACTCTGACACGCCCGCAATGGGGGATTGACTGTCCGTCTCCACTTCAAAAAGGGGACCGTCGAGCCAAAGCCACCCTACGGGCGGAAGATTCTCAAGGAAGAAGTGTTCGACAATCGGGTCCCCTTTTTGAAGTTCCGACTGGGCAGGCTTTGTCAAGGTCTACGAGACCTGTGCTTTTTCTTCTCACCAGCTTTATTTGTTCATCGATGCCTTTTAAAACCTTTCCGATATGATAAAGAAAAAAGAGTCCAGATCTTGTCTGAACTCTTCTTTCTTTTCATATCTTACAGTCCAAAGGAAACGAACTTTGTTTCCAAATACTCATCCATTCCATAGCGGCCACCCTCACGACCGATACCGCTTTCCTTGAAACCGCCAAACGGTGCTTGTGTCTGCGTAGGCGATCCGTCATTGATCCCAACGATTCCGTATTCGAGGAGCTCAGCCATACGGAAGCAACGCTGATTATCGCGGGTGTATACATAAGCAGCCAAACCGTAACGTGTGTCGTTTGCTTTCTGTACGACATCCGCTTCCTCTGTAAAACGCACGAGTGGAACGACAGGGCCGAACGTTTCTTCGAAGGAGATTTTCATATCGGTTGTAACGCCCGCAATCAAGGTCGGTTCGCAATAGAAGCCCTTCGCATAATCACCTTCAACCAAACGATTTCCGCCGTATACCACTTGCCCGCCTTTGTCCTTGGCGTCCTCGATATGCTCGAGCACCTTGTTCAAAGCACGCTCGTTCACTAGTGGACCGATCTCAGTTTCTTTCTGGCGGCCATCTCCTACCTTCGCACGCTTCAGACGCTCTACCAGCTTTTCTGTAAACGCATCTGCGACATCCTCGTGGACATACAGGCGGTTCGTACAAATGCACATTTGACCGGAGTTGCGGAATTTGCTCTCGAACAGACCTTTTACGGCTGCATCCAGATCGGCATCCGGGAATACGATGAACGGTGCGTGACCACCAAGCTCCATGCTGACGCGCTTCACTTGCTTCGCCGCGCCTTCCATCAGCAGCTTGCCGACACGAGTGGAGCCTGTAAATCCGATTTTGGAGAGCTTCGGATTGTCGATGAATTCCTTCCCAATCGATTCCGGATTTCCAATGACGAGGTTTACGACGCCTTTTGGAAAGCCAGCCTGCTCAATCAGCTCAAACATGCGAATCGCAGACAGCGGCGTGCTTTCTGCTGGCTTTAAAACCACCGTGCAGCCTGCTGCCAAAGCCGGAGCGATCTTGCGTGCAACCATGTTCACCGGGAAGTTCCACGGGGTAATCGCCCCTACCACCCCTACCGGCTGACGAAGCACCATGATGCGCTTGTTCGCAACGGAGGATGGGATCGTTTCTCCGTTGACACGCTTGGCTTCTTCTGCGTACCAGACAAAGTTATCAGCGGCACCCAGCACTTCGCCTTTTGCCTCGCCCAAAGGCTTGCCCATTTCAGCAGAAATGATGCCCGCCAATTCATCCCGATTGTTTTTCACCAGCTCGGACAAGTTGTACAAATATTTGGCGCGCTCGCGAGCAGTCAGTCGAGACCAGCTAGCAAATGCCTGATGAGCAGCGTCGATAGCCTTGTTGGCATCTCGACCATCGCCGAAGGTTACTGTTCCAACTGTTTCACCTGTAGCAGGATTCGTAATCTGAATGGACTCGCCACTCTCGGCCGTTACCCATTCTCCATTAATGAACATTTGCTTGTACTCTCCCATGACATTCGCTCCTCTCAATCTCTTTCAATAAATTGGTTTTAGGGCCTCAAACGGATTTTTGCAGTGCCGGCAATACAAAATACTTCGACAAGCTGCAGGGCCAAACAAATTTTCCATTCGTGTATACGGGGAATCACAGTAGGGACAGGCCACTTCCCATGTATCTCCCGGTTTGAAGTCAAGCGGTGGCGGCGCGATGCCAAAGCTTTTCAGCTTATCACGAGCATCCAGAGCAATACGATCAGATGTCCAGGCCGGATCGTAAACGAACGTTACCTGAACCTGATTGATTCCTTCTGCCTCCACCAGCTTTTCTGTGATGTTCCTCTTCATGATCTCGAGTGCCGGACAGCCGACAAAGGTAGGGAGCACCTCGACGTGTACGACGTCTGCCTCGACGCGCACTTTATGAATCATCCCCATCTCCACCATGCTGATCACCGGAATTTCGGGATCCGTTACTTGCTGCAGCAGTTCCCAGCATGTCGCTTCAAGCCCTTCATGCAGTTGCAGTTCTTCTTGCGCCATGAGAGAATCACTCCTTTTTACCAGCCTGCAGCCGGATCAATGCGATACACTTCAGACAAGGTAGCCAAAGCTTGAACCAGATCAGCAGTATGTTCACCGTGACGGCCGCTCTCTTGTGGCACACCTGGCTCACCCGGCCAGTCAAGTCCTGCTTTTTCGAAAATGTCTTTGGTCAGTGTCAGCCATTTTTGTTTCAGTTGCTCTTCTTCTGCAATCAGGCCAAATTGAACGATATCGAGCTGGTTTGGTCCTAGATGAGGCAGCTCCCCGGCATCCTTCCAAACTTCTGCAATGGCTGCCACAAGCCTCTGACGCGCATCAGGCGTACTGTTCGCCAATTGCTTCAACCAAACTTGCCAGTGCATCAGATGATAGCGATGCTCTGTCATCATTTTGCGACTGACCAGCGCGAGTGGTGCGTATGACGACTGCGTAAGAGCCTCCAAGCGAACCTGCTTGTATAAGCCGTACACATAGCTGCGAACAATCGCATAAGCCCAATCGTAATGCGGATGATCGTTGTATTCGCCCTCGCCGTTTTTACGCTCTACCAAGATCGCATTGGAGAACGCCTTCGCCTCGCGCAGCTGTGCGAGATCGTCTGCTTTTCCCACCCCTAGTTGCTCCAGCATTTCATAAAACATCACGGCATGGCCCATCATATCCTGAGACATGGATGAAAAAGCCACATCTTCTTCAATATGCGGAGCAAGCCCAAGCCATTCCGATCCGCGATAAGCCAATAGAAAATCGTCATCAGCAAGCTGGAACAACAGGTCTGTCAAGGCTTTTGCAAATGCCGGGTTTTGTTTTGCTGCTTCCACTGTTTCTACATGTAAACGGTCGCCCATGATTGTATCCCTCCTGCTTAACTGCCGTTGCCTGCATGCTTCTGTTTATCTTCGTACTGCTCACGATGGTGGCGCCATCTCGACTGCAAATCGCCGTATCCTTTGGTCTCCCGATAGCTCTTGTTGTCGAGTCTTTCCAGGAAAGGACGCTCCTCTGGCGGCAGTCCAAAAATGTCGTCGCGCTTGACTACCCACAAATTAAAACAAGGCTCACGGCGCAGGAAATTCTCCCTCGCCATGCTCAAAGCAACTTCTTTATTGGGTGCCAACAAACTGAACTGTTGGACGAACGGAGCATTTACGGTTTTTTGGCTAAATACTTCGTATATGAAAAAGTTTTCGTTGCTCATCCACATTCACCTACCCTACTTGTCGGCCGTACGACATAATCGCATCGCGCACCCATTTGGTTTCCTCATAAGACATTACCCGAAGATTCAGACGGTGAGCGGAGCGTGGTCCGTTCCCCTTGACGATTTGCTTGAACTCTTCCCAGTCAGGCTGTTGGTAGACCCATTTGTCTTCTGCCTCGTCGAAGTAAATCGTATCGTCTGGCACTGTGAAGCCGAGGTGGAAAATACGCGGCAAATACTTTTCCAGGAATATTTGGCGCAATTCTTCATTGGTCTGTGTACGAATCTTGTAGCGCATGTTGGATTCCTGATTGCTCGTTATATTGCCGTTTTCCGGTGGTCCGAAAAACATCAAGAGCGCTGGCCACCAGCGATGGATAGCATCTTGCAGCATTTGGCGCTGTTCATCGGTGCCCTCTGCCAGCTCCAAGACAATGCTCTCCCCGTGTTGGGCGTGGAACTTTTCTTCCGCACAGATCCGATGCAGAGCGCGGGCATAAGGTGCATAAGATGTATCAAGGGACATCGTTTGCGTAATGATAGCCGCTCCGTCAACCAGCCAGCCAATCACACCAGCATCAGCCCAGGTAGGCGCTTCCATGTGGAATACATTGTGAAATTTCAGTCTTTTTGAAAACAAATCGTTCATGATATCCTCGCGCGTCTTGCCCAATGGCTCAAGCAAGTCTTCCGCGACGCGAAGCAGCAATTGACCATGCCCCATCTCGTCCTGGACCTTCGCCATAATCGCCAACTTTCTGCGCAGTGTCGGCGCCTTTGGTACCCATTCTTTCTCAGGCAAGGCACCCATGATCTCACTGATGCCATGCATCGAAATCAGCTTGATCAACTGGTTGCGATAGTCGTCTGGCATCCAATCGTCTGCCTCTATTTTTTCCCCGCGTTCGATTCTCGCTAAAAACGCTTCCAACTTTTCGTTTTCAGTCAGATCGGCATGTTCGAGCCTCATTTGCATGGAGAACGCCCTCCTTTTATCAGATATGCATTATGATAAAATTATAATACGTTTTTATAACGCAATAATAACATATCGTCATACGTTTTTGCAATACGCTTACATTAGGACTCTCCTATTCTCCGCGCCCAGTTATTTCTGCTGCCTTTTTCAACTGCTCGGCCATGTGCCGCAGCTCTTGCATGACTGCGTCCAGCTCCTGTATTCGCGTTGACTGCTGCATGCTGTGATTCATCGTCTTCTCCATTTCGCCCGTTACCGTCCCTACGAGTGCATTCATTTCATCTAATAGACTGAAAATACCCTTCGCTGAAGTAGCGGTCGTCTGGGAAAGCTGACGGATTTCCTCTGCGACCACGGAAAAGCCGCGACCAGCAGAACCTGCACGAGCTGCTTCAAGGACAGCATTCAAGCCGAGTACATTGGAGCGCGTTGAAATATTACGGATCAATTCGTTGATATAGGTCGTTTCTGCAATTTTCATCCCTAATTGACCAGCTGCATCACTCAGCGTGTGGCTCGCTTGTGCCAAATGGTCTGCGTCCTTTGCCAAACTTTCTGTGTGCTGAGCGATATTTTCCAGCGCGTCCGTCAAGTTTTGGGCCAAGCCATGCAAGCGATCCTCTTGATCGGTCGTCACGCCTGTCGCCAAGCAACCGACTACTTGCCCGTTTTCGACAAGCGGATAACCGACTGCAATATAAGGAATGCCGTAGATCTCTTTGGAAATCTTCTTCACGACCCGCTTGCCCTCTTTTACAGCTGTCGCATTGATGCTCCCCGAGCGCAATTCGTCCCCTACTCGAATCCCCAGGTTCAAGCCCTTTGCTGGATAATAGGCGAGAAACTTCTCTTTGTCAGTGACTCCGACCATACATTCGGACAAAAATGCCTTTTGTAAAATCGGTGCAACCATTAAGACGCTATTCAGCAACTGAGACATGCATGATCCTCCTACCCTTGTGATGAAAACAACGATTCCCTCCGCATTCTTCTTCACGACGCGGAGGGAACGAACTTGTTTCACTTATTTAACGAGCTGGAATTTCCCATCCTTCACCTCAACCATGATCATGCTATCTTCTGTCAGACCGTTATGATCATCAGCCGTGAACTTGAATTCTCCGGTTACCCCTACGTATTTCACCTTTTCCAATACTTCACCCAGTTTGGAGGTGTCACCGCCTGCTTGCTTCAAGCCTTCCACGAGCAAATTCAAGCCGTCGTATCCGTATCCCGCGAAGCCGTCTGGGTGTGTATTGTAGGCAGCTTGATAGCCATCCACGAATTTTTTGATGATCGCAGATTGCGGATCGTCTGCCGCTACTTGTTCAGGAATGAGCAGTTTTCCAGCTACCATCAGGACACCCTCGCCTGCGTCTCCAATCAATTCGAGGAATTTGCTGTTCGCGGAGCCATGGCTGCTAATGATCGGAATAGTGAGGTTCAGTTGCTTGGCTTCCTTCACAATTGTAGCGGGTCCTGGGTTCGTACCTGCCACAATCAGTGCCTGCGCATCAGTCCCTTTGATCTTGGTCAATTGGGAGCTCATGGACGGATCTTTTGTGCCGTATTTTTCTTCGGCTACAATCGTGATGCCGTATTCAGGCGCATGTTTTTGCAATTGCGTGGTCCAGCCACTTCCGTATGGATTGCTGTCATTGAGCGTAGCAATTTTCGTAATACCTTTTTCCTTCAAATATTTGAAAATACGCTTCGTTCCGTGTACGTCCGTGTGCGGTGTTTTGTAGATACCAGCACGAACTGGATTGGTGATTTGGTCTGCGGCTGCCATCGAGATCAGCGGGAGCTTTTCTGCTGCGGCATACTCAGCCATCCCGAGAGACGGACCACTGCCTGAGGAACCGAGGACGGCTACGACCTTTTCTTTCGAAGCGAGTTTTTTGATTGCTTTTACCGCTTCCGTATTGTCAGACTTGTCGTCTTCAAAAATGACTTCCAACGGTCGGCCATCTACTCCGCCTGCGCCATTGATTTCTTTTACCAATAGCTCTACCGCTTGCTTCTCCGGTACGCCGAGCGGACTGTTCGGACCAGTCAGCGAGAAAATAGCGCCGACCTTGATCGGGTCCTTGCTGGCGCCACCAGTGCCTGATTCCGCTGCTGGCGTAGCGCCGCCTCCACAGGCGCTCAAGAATACGAGCGAAGCGACTGCTGCTGGAAATAGCCATTTCTTGAATGTTTGTTTTTTCATGGATGTACCCCCTCATGTATGTGGTTGATCTAGATCAAACTGCTAGTGTTACTACACTGCTTCGTGAGAGCTTCCCAAATAAGCGGATTGTACACGCGGATCAGTGCTAATTTCGTCTGCCTTCCCTTCCAGCATGACAGTCCCCGTACTGAGTACGTATGCCCGGTCGGAAATAGCGAGCGCTGCACGAGCATTTTGCTCGACTAGTAGAACCGTGGTGCCCCATTCCGAGCGAATCTCCTGCACAATCGTCAGGATTTCTTTGGCAATCAGCGGAGCTAGTCCTAGCGAAGGCTCGTCCAACAAGAGGAGCTGCGGGCGAGACAAGAGCGCCCTGCCAATGGCGAGCATCTGCTGCTGCCCCCCGGAAAGCGTTCCTCCGAGCTGCCATTTCCGCTCTGCCAAAATCGGGAAACGTTCATACACCGTCTCCATTTCTTTAGCAATTTCCTTTTTACTCGTTTTGGGCATCCGATGCGAAGCACCCAGCCACAAATTGTCCTCCACGGTCAGCGTCGAAAAAATTTGTCTGCGCTCCGGTACATGCGCCATGCCCCGAGGTACCACCAGCTCCGCAGGAACTCGCGTAATGTCCGCGCCACGAAACCAAATCTTGCCTTCCATGTCGCCGTGCAGACCGCAGATACAGTTCAAGAGTGTCGTTTTGCCTGCTCCATTTGCACCCAATAGAGAGACGATCTCACCTTCGTTCACTTGCAGAGTAATCCCGTGCAGCACTTCCACCGGACCGTAGCGAGCCGTGATGTTGTCTACTGTAAGGACTGCCTTCCCCATGTTTGTCCACCTCTTTCGCGCTTCATTCTGCACCCAGATACGCCGCAATCACTCGCGGGTTTTCCTGAATCTCACGCGGGGTTCCTTCTGCGATTTTTGACCCTTGATCCAATACAACGATGCGGTCCGCAATCGTCATGATCATGTCCATGTCATGCTCCACTAGCAAAATAGCCGTTCCATTGTCGCGAATCTCGCAAAACATGCGGCTCATCTCCGCCGTCTCGGTATGATTCAGGCCCGCAGCAGGCTCGTCCAGCAAGAGCAACCGCGGCTTGGCTACCATCGCGCGGGCAATCTCCATCAGCCGCAGCTTCCCGTATGGCAAGCTCCCAGCCTGCGAGGACGCTTCCTCGGCCAGTCCTACATTCTCTATCCACGTCTGTGCCTGCTCCTGCATCAGCTTCTCTTCCTTACGGGATTTTGCCAGATTCATGCCGCAGGAAAAGAGACTCGCGCTTGTCTTGGTATGCATGCCGACCATCACGTTTTCCAAGACGGTCATATCGTCAAAGGTCTGGAGGTTTTGAAAGGTTCTCGTGATGCCCAATCCGGCATATTCATAGCCTGGCACACGTATCAACGGCTGGCTGCTGAAGCGAATCTCACCTTCCGAAGGCGGGATCACACCCGACACCATGTTGAGCACGGTGCTTTTTCCAGCGCCGTTCGGACCGATCAGCGCGAGGATTTCTCCTTCCCGCACCTGAAAATCTACTTGATTCACTGCCCGTACACCGCCAAAATCACGAGAGAGCTTTTGCACATCCAAAAGTGTTGTCATGTTGCAGCCTTCCTTTCCACCTGCTGCTTTCGCTGTGCTTCGTCAGCCATGGCCTTTGCCTTTTTCGCCTGCCCTTTTTCGAAAGCAGCCCGAATGCGCGGAACCAATCCTTCTGGCATGAACATGATGAACAGCACGAGAATCGCACCGAATACAATCGTGTCCACATCCCCCTGCAAGCCCGGCACCACTTCACTCAAGAGGACCAGCCCCTCACTGATAAAACCAATCAGGATCGTCCCGATCAAAGCGCCCCAGATGCTTGTCATCCCGCCGATGACGACCATCGTCAGAAACTTGATCGACTCGTGCAGCCCGAACGGCTGCGGATCGAGAATTCCCATGTAATGGGCGTACAAGCCACCGGAAATACCCGCGAACATGCCGCTTACCACAAAGGCATTCAGCTTGAACTTGCGGACATCAATTCCCATCGAGGTCGCGGCAATCTCACTTTTGTGAATCGCCCGAAACGCCCTGCCGACGCGTGAATTCAAGAGATTGAGTGAGAAGAGCAGCACACAGGTGACGACTCCCCAAATCAGAAAGTACATGGACAGCTCGCTTCCACCGAAGAAAGTCATTTGTGGAATGCTGATCATCCCGTTTGCTCCCCCTGTGACCGACTCCCATTCCGTAATCCCGATCTGGACGATGTAGCCAAATGCGAGAGTTGCCATCGCGAGGTAGTAGCCTTGCAGCCCCGCGATGGCCCGCCCGAGGATAAAGGCGAATAACCCTGGAACAACCGCAGCAGCAATGAGTCCAACAAATGGCGGCAGACCGTACTTCGTCGTCAATACAGCCGACGTATAGGCGCCTATCCCCCAAAACGAGGCTTGCCCTAGCGAAATTTGTCCAGCCAGCCCCATCACGAGGCATAGCCCAATGGTTACGATTGCTTGAAGACCGATAATAATTCCGACGGATCGATAGTATTCATCTGGCATAACGAATGGGAAAAGAATCAGCAAAAACAGGTAGATTCCTATGCTTTTGCCCCACTTATCAATGATCTGCTTCATCATAGCCCTCCTTTTCCAACGCTGCGTTCTCCAAAGATGCCGGATGGCTTAATCAACAGCATGCCGATCAACACCAGAAAGGCGATCGCGTCCTTCATACCCGAGCTGATGTAACCAGCTCCCAGCGACTCGACGATCCCGAGTAAAAAGGCAGCTACGGCTGCACCCAATGGATTTCCCAGTCCGCCAAGAATGGCTGCGGAAAAGCCTTTGATTCCGAGCAGCACGCCAATATCATAGGACGTTACGGAAAGCGGCGCGATCACGATTCCAGCAATCGCTCCTGTCGCTCCACTGATGGCAAAGGCCAGCATACTCATCTTTGTCGGGCTAATCCCCATCAGGCGAGCTGCCATCGGATTGACCGAACAGGCATTAATTTTTTTGCCGAGAATCGTCTTGTCCATCAAGTACCAAAGTAGAAAAAGAATGATAAGAACAGCAGCCAAAATCCAGATACTTTGTTGTGCGATCATCACGCCACCGATCGAGATCGGCTCATTGCTCGTAATCGGTTCGAGTGCAAACGCATCTTTTCCCCAAATAAAGCTGGCAATGCCGCGAATTAGTGTGGATACCCCTATCGTCAAAATAATCAAACTAATTGGGTTAGCTTTTTTGACGTAAGCGATTACATATTTCTGCATCAAAACACCGATCATGGTGACCATGAGGATCGCAAGCAATGCTGCCAATCCATACGGGAGATTCATGCCAATCAGGGCAACTGTGACCATTCCGCCCAGCATCAAAAATTCACCTTGCGCCAGATTAATCACCTTGCTCACGTTGTAAATCGTGATGAAACCAATCGCTACGATCGCGTAAATCCCGCCACTGACAAGGCCGTTTGCAACGTACTGCAGCAATTCCGTCATATTCGTGCTGTACCCCCTTTGTTTCTCGTCGACCAAACCATACCCAAGTAAAACGCTTACATTTTAAATAATGGGAAAATAATTGATAAATAAAGACCCTAGACGTGCTAGGGCCTTTCCTTCGCAGCTTTCGCCTATGCAGATGGCGCAGCTTCATACACGGTCTCGAAGAATCGTACTGCCCCTGGATTCAATAACTGGTAGTAATTTTGGAACAACTCATCCGCCTCTTTACCCAACCACAGCTCTGGCAACAATTCCTGCGGCAAATCAGGATCGATGAACAAGAACTTGCGGTATTGGTGGACGAGCTTTGTCTTTTCCACGAAGCAATGGCTGTCTGGAACCGCTTCTCCATTGCTCATTTTGGCAGAAAGCTGCTCGTATTCTTCTCGGTAGGCATCGATGAAGGACTTGTACTTTTCATTGATTTCATCGATATCCCAGCATTTCTGCACGAGCTGCTTCGGATTGCTCCAGCCCATATGCTCGGATGTAAAAATCTCGACATATTCTGTAATCTCGTGCGCTTCCGTCAGTTCCTTCACGCGATCACTAAGGTTATTGGGGCTGATCCATGTGCTGGTCGTCAGCATCCCGAAGCCCATCCAGCCCAGCTCCTTGCGCAGTTGATCACGCAGCGCTCTACGCTCCTCGGGGATGTTGTAGCTGGCAATGCACCACTTGCCGTCCCACACATCTGTCTCGACCTTATAAATACGTGCCGCTGCCTCTTCCAATCGCTTTTTGCCACGCTCGGATACCGAGTAGTAGCTGCGGTTCCCTACTTTTCGCGATTCCAGCCAGCCTTGGCGAAGCATCCGGGAGATCGCTGCACGAACAGCCGGCTCCGACAGTCCGAATTCCCCCATCAGCTTGGTCAGACTACCAATCCAGATTTCGCTTCCATAATGGCGGACGTATTCCCCGTAAATTGTAAAAAGCATGGATTGTGGCTTCACGTTTCTTCTACCCCCAAATCGATTCATACCTATTAGCTGTGTGAAATTGTACCATATTCTGTAGGAAGTGCGTGAATCGATCGAGAGTATATGACGATAAAATCGTATGACGTGATGTAAACGTAATTATAGTAAAACATTTTAAAAGAGTCAATTTATTCTGTTAAATTTACAATTCCCCATTTACTTCCCGATTGATCTCTGCTTGCAAGACCTCAAAACGACGCTTGATCTCGTCCTTTTTGAAGATGGCTTGGACGAACGTCCCAAGTCCTACACGATTACGCGTAGTGTCCGCCGTAACCTCGCACACTACGCGTTTTTCGGTAACCTGCACACAGGTAGCCCGGAACGTGACCTCCTGACCAATCACTGCTGGGCCGACATGCTTGATGTCTACAGCAAATCCCGAGCCCTCTTCATCGGCTTCGAGGTATGGTAAAATGACGCGTCTTCCCGCCCACTCCATGTAATAAATCATGCTGACTGTCGACATCACAGGATGCACGACTTGGCCTTCAAAAACAGGCAGCATGTCCTTTGTCACTGTCACAGTAAATTCTTCCGTCGTCCCCGGCTGCAGTCTATCTATCAAGAGTACCTGCCTCCCTATCTGCCCATGCTACACACGCTCGATAATCGTCGCAATTCCCTGTCCTACTCCAATGCACATCGCGGCCAACCCGTAACGGGCATCACGACGCTCCATTTCATACAGAAGAGTAGTAAGGATGCGCGCTCCGCTACACCCGAGTGGATGGCCCAAAGCAATCGCTCCGCCATTTACGTTGACCAGATCAGGGTTGACCCCCAGCTCGCGTACACTTGCCACTGCCTGCGCCGCAAAAGCCTCGTTGAATTCGAACAAATCTATCTCCGCAAGAGACAAGCCTGCCTGCTTCAGTACTTTGCGCGTAGCAGGTACAGGCCCAATTCCCATCACGGATGGATCAACACCAGCGACTGCGGATGCGACAATCCTTGCACGAGGCTTCAAGCCAACTGCAAGAGCCGCTTCCTGTTCCATGATGAGTAGAGCGCAGGCTCCATCGTTTAGACCGCTGGAGTTGCCTGCTGTGACGCTGCCATCTGCTTGAAATGCTGGTTTCAGCTTTTGGAGCTGTTCGATGGTCGTCTCCGGACGTGCATGCTCATCGTGTTCAAACAGCGTAACCTCGCCTTTGCGCCCTTTCAGCTCTACGGGAACAATCTCTGCCTCCCACTTTCCTTCTGCCAAGGCACGTGCGTAATTTTGCTGACTACGCAAAGCAAACTCATCCTGCGCTTCACGGCTTATGCCGTATTGCTCCGCTACCTTCTCCGCTGTTTCCCCCAAGCTGATCGGCGGATACATCTCTTTCATTTTTTCGTTAACCAATCGCCAGCCCAACGTCGTATCGACCAACTGCTGATTGCCGCGCTGAAAAGCCGTGCCAGGCTTCATCATCACCAGCGGAGAGCGTGTCATGCTCTCTGTCCCGCCCGCGATATAGACGTGACCTGCACCGGCTTTGATTGCATTCGCGCTTTGGTTCACAGCCTCCAGACCTGAACCGCACAGGCGGTTCACTGTCACTCCCGGCACCTCGACAGGCAATCCCGCCAACAGAAGTGACATGCGCGCAACATTGCGGTTGTCTTCCCCAGCCTGATTGGCACAGCCCATGATGACATCATCTATCGTTTTCGGATCAATGGAGTTACGTTCCAGCAGCTTTTGAATCACCAATGCGCCCAGGTCATCCGGGCGCACATCCTTCAACGCACCACCAATACGGCCGATTGGCGTGCGCACAGCATCTATGATGACAGGTGTACTCATTCTTCCACTCCTCTTATGCACGAAGGCTTTTTTTTAAAGCGCTTCTACTAACGTGGCCAATCCTTGCCCGCCGCCTATACACAACGAAACGATTCCGTATTTCTTTCGGCGACGTCTCAGCTCGAAAAGAATCGTACCTGCCAGGCGGGCACCGCTCATTCCGAGTGGATGACCCAACGCGATTGCCCCACCGTTTACATTGGTTTTCAGAGGGTCTAGTCCCAGTTCTCTCATGCAAGCGAGTGACTGGGAAGCAAAAGCTTCATTTAACTCAAACAGGTCGATTTGCTCTACCGTCATGTTCGTTTCTGCAAGCAGCTTGCGAATCGCGACGACCGGACCAATGCCCATAATGCGCGGATCAACGCCAGCACTGACAAAATGAACAATGCGCCCCAAAGGAGCGACGCCTGTCTTTTGCAGCGTTTCTTCATTCACCAAGAGCAAGGCCGCTGCGCCGTCATTGATACCGGAGGAGTTGCCTGCTGTGACGCTACCATCTTTTCGGAAGGCAGGTCGCAATTTGGACAATGACTCCACACCGGAATCTCTTCTTGGGAATTCATCCGTATCAAACAGCGTCTCTTCCCCTTTTTTTCCTTTTAACGTGATGGGAATGATCTCGTCGCGAAACAGACCTGCATCGATAGCATTGATAGCCCGAGACTGGCTCTCTGCTGCAAAACGATCCTGATCCTCGCGACTGATGCCGAATTGCTCTGCCACGTTTTCCGCTGTATCTCCCATGGTCAAATCGCCATAGAGCGAGACAGGAGCAGAACGAGGTCCGCCAAAAGACTCGATCAGCGTCTGTCCCCCGCGTTGATACGGCTGCTCGAATTTTTCCATGATGTAGGGTGAACGAGTCAAATTCTCTACACCGCCAGCCAGCATAACCTGACTATGTCCTGCCTGAATGGACTGCGCAGCCAAATTGACTGCCTCTAGCCCGGATGCACACACCCGATTCACCGTCAGTCCAGGTATGGTGTCAGGAAGCCCTGCCCTCAACAAACCGACACGTGCAATGTTAATAAACGGTCCGGCCGATATGACGTTCCCCATGATGACCCCATCAACAATCTCACCGGATTGTCCTGCCTTCGCAAGCGCTCCATTCAAGACAATGGCTGTCAGGTCGTCGATGGGGGTGTTCTTCAGGCTTCCGCCCAGCTTGCCGATCGGTGTACGTACTGCTGCTGCTACGTACACCTCCTTGTTAATCATGCTCATGCCTCTACACCCACTTTGTCCTCATACGTGTAAAAGCCTTGCCCGCTGCGTACGCCGACACGCCCTGCTAGCACCAGCTTTCGTAATAGCGGCGCTGTGCGATAACGCTCCTCGGCCAGATCACGTTGCAAGCCTCTCGATATCGCAAAAATCTCATCCAAGCCGATACGATCTGCCCATTCAAGTGGGCCGTATGGGTAGTTGGTGCCTTTTTTCATCGCGATATCGATATCCGTAGCTGTTGCTGTTTTTTCCATCAGCGTAAAGACAGCCTCGTTGATAATGAGCGTTAAAATGCGCGGGAACACGAGACCTACCTCGTCGTTTACGGTTTCCGTCTCTTTCCCGAGCGATTGAAAGAAGTCTTCTGTTGCTTGAATCGTATCCAGCTCCGTTTGCAAGGCAGGGGCAATCTCGATCAGCTCCCGCTCAATCAAGGGTACGAGCGTCCCAAATCCGCAAACACGTTCAGGATACTGTGTCCAAGAAGCTACCTCTGTCGCTGTAATCGCGAGCGAAGTCGTGATGATCGGTACGTTTGGCGGCAATAGGTCATCCAGCTCGCGTACTTGCCTCTTTTTCGCCTGCATATCGACGCTATTTACTTCCACAGCCAATTCAATCAGCTCCGGTTCCGCCATCGCTTCTGCAAGCGAAAGCACCTGGTAGCCTCTTTCTACCATCAAATGATTCAGCTCTGCGTACAGCGGGCTTGTGCCCACGAGCAATACAGCCTTATTTGTTGTAGTCATAGAAGCCTTCCCCCGTCTTTCTGCCCAAGCTGCCGGATTGAACCATTTGTTGCTGAATCCGACTAGGCTTAAATCGTCCTTCATGGAAGAAGTCGGTATAGATCGATTTGGTCGTGGCAAAATTGATGTCGATGCCAATCATGTCTTGCAGCTCAAACGGTCCCATTTTGAATCCGCCAGCCAGCTTCATGATGCGGTCAATCTGCTCCACACCTGCCACATGATCGCCCAGGACGCGCAATGCTTCATTATAGTAAGGCCGTGCGATTCGATTGACGATAAAGCCAGGGGTGTCCGTCACCAGAACAGGCACCTTGCCCAACTCTTGCGCGAATCGATACGCCACCTCCACATTTTCCTCGCTCGATTTTTTCCCGCGAATCACCTCAACCAATGGCATGACAGGTGCCGGATTGAAAAAATGGAATCCGAGAATGCGCTCGGGATGCGAAAGCCCTCCTGCAATCTCTGTAATCGAGATGGAGGAAGTATTCGTTAGTAAAAGGGCATCCTCTCTGCAAATCACAGAAAGCTGACTGAAAATGCTTTTTTTCAAATCAAGACGCTCTGGCACCGCTTCGATAACGATATCGCAGTCTGCCAACTGCTCTATTTCCGATACGAGATGGACCAGCTCTAGCGTCTCTGTCATTTCTTGCTCGCTGATTTTGTTTTTCTCCACGTCTTTTGTCAGGATCGATTCCAAATAAACAAGCGCTTTGTCCAGCACCGCCTGATTTGCATCCAACAGCATGACCTGATGTCCTTTGCGCGCGCAGACGAGAGCGATCCCCGCTCCCATCGTTCCCGCCCCAATGACGCCTACTGTTTTTATACTCACTTGGGCTTGCCTCCCTTCGCCTCTAACGGCCTGTAAAACGAGGCGCACGTTTTTCCATGAAAGCGGTGACCCCTTCTTTGTGATCCTCTGTGCTGCCAGCCGCCTCTTGTGCAAAAGCTTCATATTCCAAGGTCTCTTCCAACCCCATCTCAAGCCCTTTGTACATCGTGCGCTTGATTAAACCAATCCCCTTCGTCGGCAGTAACGCCAGCTTGCGCGCATACGCCAACGCATCTTCTATGAAGCTCTCCGCAGGGTACACCTGATTGACCAATCCAATTCGCAGTGCTTCCTCAGCGGATACCTTTTCCCCTGTCATCGCCAGCTCCAACGCCTTGCCGATCCCGACGATGCGCGGCAAAAAGTAGCAGCCTCCTGAATCAGGAACGAGCCCGATGTTGACAAAAGCGTTGACGAAGGATGCCTTTTCCGAAGCCAGACGAATATCGCATGCCAGCGCAACACTCATGCCTGCACCTGCTGCTACACCGTTAACCGCTGCGATGATTGGCTTCTCTGTTTTTTGAAACTGGAGGATCATTGGATTATAACGATCCCGTAAGAAACCACCGTAATCCACATCTCCTCCAGAAACGTCACTGAGATCCTGACCCGCATTGAACGCCCGACCTGCTCCGGTAAGAACGATGCAACGCACGTCCGCATCCTTCTGCGCTTGCTTCAACGCATCGGCGATTTCCTTGTTCATAACGGCTGTAAACGCATTGAATTTGTCCGGACGGTTCAAGGTCACTACTGCTACGCCTTCTGACACTTCATAAAGAATCGTTTCGTACATGGCCGCCTCCTAATGTCCCGTAAAATGGGGTTTGCGCTTCTCCAGAAACGCTTGCATGCCTTCTTTTCGATCTTCGCTTGCCAAAAGAAGATAAAAGCTGTTTCGCTCGTAATCCATTCCCTCTTGAAGGGGGAGATCACCAGCTTTGTACACGGCTTTTTTGATGACCTGTACCGCGAGCGGCGGCTGCTCGGCGATTTGCTTCGCCAGCTTGAGCGCTTCCTGATAGTAGGCCTCCACTGGCACTACCCGATTGACCAGTCCGTATTTCAACGCTTCTTTGGCCGAAATCGGTTCACCTGTAAGCAGCATCTCCAGTGCTTTTCGCTCACCCACCACACGCGTCAGACGCTGTGTACCACCAGCCCCAGGCATGACTCCCAGCTTGATTTCCGGTTGACCAATGACGGCTGTCTCCGAAGCGATCACAATGTCGCAGTTCATCATTAATTCACAGCCACCACCAAGCACAAAGCCGCTGACGGCACCAATAATCGGCTTGGAGATGAGTGAGATGCGATCCCAAACCGCAAACTGATTGCGCTTCATGATGTCGATAGCTGATGCTTCCGCCATTTCATTAATGTCGGCACCCGCTGCGAACGCCCTCGCGTTGCCAGTCAGGATGATCACCCGAATATCCGGGTCGCGGTCCATTCGCTCCAGCTGGTCAACCACTTCGTCGACGAGCTGCAAATTCAGTGCGTTTAGAATCTTCGGTCGATTCAACGTAATGATACCGACACCATCTTCACTGGCTACGCTAATATATTCATAGGCCATGAACTGTCACACCCTTTTTTTACAGGAGCTAGTTTAAATAGCTGCCTGTGATTTGTTCCGGTTATCTACGACACGAATCGCTTTTCCTTCGCTGCGCGACAAGGAATTTGGCGGTTGCACCCGCAGCACCACTGACACGCCCAACGTATTTTTGATGTCATGGCAAATTTCTTTCACCAATGGCGAGAGAGCAGAGCTGTCCTTTCCACTGATCTCATTTGCATATGCTGGTGTCAGCTCGCAATGCACCTCAAAACGGTCGAGGGCACCGTCGCGTTCAATGACGACCTGATAATGTGGAGCCAATTGGTTAAACGTAAGCAGAACGGACTCGATCTCCGTCGGGAACACATTGACCCCGCGAATAATGAGCATGTCATCTACACGCCCTTTGATGCGCGACATCCGCATGGTTGTCCGTCCGCACTTACAGGGCTCAGGATTGAGGGAAGCGATATCACCCGTACGGTAGCGTACAACCGGGAATGCTTCTTTCGTCAGTGACGTGAATACGAGCTCGCCCTCTTGTCCGTATGGAAGCACTTCTCCGGTATTCGGATCGATAATTTCTGCGTAGAAATGGTCTTCTGCAATATGCAGACCATCCTGCACTTCCTGACATTCAATGGAAACACCTGGCCCCATCACTTCGCTCAGCCCGTAAATGTCCACCGCTTTAATGTCGAGCTCTTGCTCCAGCTGTACGCGCATTTCTTCCGACCACGGCTCTGCACCAAAAATCCCGTATTTGACACTCGTCTCACGTGGATCGATTCCTTGCTTTTTCATTTCTTCCACAATGTTGAGGACATAGGATGGGGTTGCTGCAATGCCACGTGGCTTGAAGTCCTCGATCAGCGTAATTTGACGGGAGGTATTGCCACCGGATACTGGCACTGCGACTGCGCCCATGTGCTCGATGCCGTTGTGCAGACCCAAACCTCCTGTAAAAAGGCCGTAGCCATACGCGTTATGGAAAATGTCTCCTGGCTCTCCACCCGCACAGCAAATGGCGCGCGCCACGATCTCCGCCCAATTCTCCAAGTCTTTTTTGGTGTAGCCGACAACAGTCGGTTTTCCTTTTGTCCCGGAAGAACCATGAATACGTGCTACTTCCTTCATATCGACTGCAAACAGATTGAACGGATAATTTTCTCGCAAGTCTGTCTTTTTCATAAATGGAAGCCTCTGTATGTCTTCCATCGATTGGATATTCTCCGGTTTCACACCAGCCTCATTGAATGCTTTTGTGTGGAAAGGGACGCGCTCGTATACGCGTTTGACTGTTTCTTTCAAGCGTGCCAGTTGTAGTTCCGTCATTTTCTCTCTTGGTAGCGTTTCCATTTCTGTATTAAAGATCATGTCGCTTCCCTCATTCCCTTGCGTTATGACTCAGTAGGAGTGCTTATTTGAAAATGTTACTCACCCTTAAAAACCGGTTTTCGCTTTTCGCGAAAGGCTTCCAATGCTTCCAGACGATCTGTCGTGGGAATAATCACTTCATAGCACATGGTTTCGATATCTAGACCTGTCTGCAAATCGACACTGCTTCCGCGATCAATGGCTGATTTAGCCTGATAAACTGCCAGCGGAGCATTTGCCAAAATCTCGTTTGCCAGCCCTATTGCCAGCTCACGCAGCTCCTCTGTATCTTTTGCGACAGCATTTACAAAACCAATTTGATACGCTTCCTGCGCTTGGATGCGCCTGGCAGTCAGGATCAGCTCCTTTGCCTTAGAAGGTCCGATCAAGCGAGACAACCGCTGCGTACCACCCGCACCAGGAATGATGCCCAAGCTCACCTCTGTCAGACCCATCTTGGCATCTGCGACGGCATAGCGAAAATCACAGGCCAGCGCCAGCTCAAAACCCCCGCCAAAAGCAAATCCGTTGATCATGGCAATCGTCGGCTGCGGAAGCCTCTCCAACGCAGTAAATACATCGCGGATTTTGCGGACATTGCGGCGCACCTGCTGTTCCGTCAGTGTACGGCGCTCCTTCAAATCTGCCCCTGCGCTAAATGCACGCCCTTCTGCCTTCACGATGACCACGCGAATTTCTTTTGCATCCAGACGCACCTGCTCAATCAAGGTTCCCAGACGCTCCAATGTATCGTAGTTCAGCGCATTCAGCTCATCTGGGCGATTTAGCGTAATCAGTCCTATATGTCCTTCACGTTCAAAGCGAACGCTCTCTTTCATCATCAACGTCCTCCTTGTGCAGGTGGATTCACCCGAGCATACGTGCCGGTAGCAAAAGCCACAAGCTTGCCATCACAAGTCACGCGTGCTTCCATCACGATCAAGCTTTTTCCTTGTTTCAATACATGGGATTGTGCCTCGAGTACCTCACCGCGAGCAGGGTGCAGGTATTGAATCTTACTTTCCACCGTCACACATTGCTGTACACCATCCACATGAGGTGCTGCCCCATGCCCCATTGCCACATCGGCTAATGTCGCCGTAACGCCTCCGTGTACGACACCCTCGATGCTATTGAACAGCTCGGGGCGAATTTTCAGTGCTACCTTGCAGCCCTGTTCATCTCGGTGCACAACTTCTATGCCCAGGTAGTGGTTGAATCGATTGCGGATCTCCACTGACATCTTTGCCCCCTTTCTCGTATCTTCTTGAAACAGTGAAAGGAGCCTAAGCACGTGGCTTTTGGCATCCTTTCTCCGTTTTATTTTCGCTGTCAGTTATTCGTTTTCGTCGATTTCGACGAAGTAATCACTTTTCCGGTAAGCCAGTGCATCCAGTGTCGCTACCAAGCCATGCTCCGTTTCTACGCGGATGCGATACCAGGCTGTGCGATTGTTTTTCTTCTCTTCTGTCGCTGTTGCCACCAAGCGATTCCCTTTCATGGCAGCAGCCAAGAATCCGATATTCATCGACAGTGCCACAGACGTTTTGCCATAGGAATTACAAGCTGCTGCAAAAACAAAGTCTGCCAGGGAGAAGATGATGGCGCCATGAGCGGTGCCGTGCGCATTCAGCATATGCTCGGCAACTGTGACTTCCGCAGTTGCTGTTCCTTCTCCCAGCTCAATCAGCTTGATGCCCAAAAATTGTGCAAATGGATCTTGCTTTAGCTTCTCGCAAATCTCTGCGTAATGCTTATGATGAAGCGCTTTTTCGTCTATCAATCTTTTCGTGGTCATGCTTGATTAAACTACTTCTGCAAAATGCATGGACACAATGGGTCCAGCGAAGCCACGGAGGTCTTTTCCTGCTGCGCGACCTTCAGGTGATGACAACGCTTCCATCAAAGCTTCTTTTGATTCAAAGTACATTTCTGCCATCAGATGCAGGTCGGATTCTCCCATTGGTGTTCCGTAGATTTTGCTCACTTCCATTTTGATTAAGCCAGGCATTTTCTCTGCCAATGGGCCATGTACCTCGAGATAATGTTTGTCAAAAGCATCGATATCTTCGGGCTTACGATAAATTGCTACCAATTTCACCATCTTGATCCCTACTCTCCTCAGATTATAGTCGCAATATGTGACGACTAATTCATATAACGTTATTTAAACGCATGTTAATATTTTTATTATATAAAGCCTTCGTGACAGGTGCAAGTATTTTTCAAAAAGCGCGAAAACTCCGTCTCCTCTTAATCCCCCCTTCTCTTCATGTTTATGACTGGGAAAAGCCTGACAGAATATGCTTCGATGGGGTGTCTCCCATCTTTTGTGGTCGGGGGAATCCCTGCCACATGTTTTCCAGTCGCCTGTATCCTCACTTCGTTCGGGCGGTCTCCTTCCAAACATGTGACAGGACTTTCGAACAACTGTGGTTGCCTTTGATTTTTCAAAACATTTGTTGGGGAATTTCAAGGAGTCCTTTTTCGGAATTTAATAAAAGCCGCGTGGGAAGAAGCGAATTTCCAGTCCAAGCGCCTCTGGAGCCCGACCTAGCTCCGGAAAAAATGGCGGGGAATTTCAGCTTCACCTATGAACTACTTCATTGAAACTTCTACGTTTGAAGCGCTCCCGCCATTTTTTTCGGAGCGGACAGTTCCCCCCCTGCGGGGCGTAGGCTGAAGCGTAGACTGGAAATTCGCTTCTTCCCTTCCACCGCAGCAGCTCCTTTAAACACAAAAAAAGAGGACAGACCCAATGTCTGTCCTCCCGCATCGCTCCACTTCCTAGACCCAGACCCAGAAAATAAAGACGATGATCGCCATCATAATTACAAACAATCCTGCGAAAATACTGATCCGTGCAAACTCATGACCTTTTTGATCCATGTGCATCCAGACATACAGCTGGAAGAACGCTTGAACAAAGGCCAGTGCTACGATGAATGGTACGGTAAAACTTGATGGAATTGCTTCATACGCCACTGCAATGAATGCCAGTGCGGTCAATACGAGAGATCCAATGAAAGCAACAAGGTGTCTTTTCGGACCTTCATGTTTGACTTTCGGTTTGCGTACCTCTTCATTATGAGCATGTGCTCCCATAGATTACCCCACCTTTCCACCGATCATACCCATGAGATATACCACGGTAAAGATGAATACCCATACAACGTCGATAAAGTGCCAGTACAGACATGCCAGGTAGAACTTCGGTGCAGTTACTACCGTTAGGCCCTTTTTCGTCGCAGATAGTTGCAACAGGGTGATCCAGCAAATCCCGAACGCTACGTGAGCTCCGTGGAATCCAACCAATGTGTAGAAGGCAGATGAAAATGCACTCGTTGACATTTTCAGTCCTTCATGCACATAGTGTACAAACTCGTATATCTCCAAAGCAAGGAAGCCGAGACCGAGTATTACTGTGATAGTCAACCATAGCTGAATCTTCTTGAGGTCTTTCCTGTGCAGAGCCAGTGTAGCCATAACACTTGTCATCGAGCTGGTAAGCAAGAGAAGCGTGGCCACTGCTACGAGATTCATGTCAAACAACGCTTGGGACGTTGGTCCACCGTTTGCTTGATCACGAAGAGCGATAAATGTTGCAAACAAGGAACCGAAGAGAACTGTCTCCCCACCGAGGAAGAGCCAGAAGCCAAGAACCTTATTCTTACCTTCAAGGGTGGCTTTTTCCGGTTCGTCAGGCAATACTGCATGTGCGTGATGGTTAGCCATTAAGCCTTTACCCCTTTCTCTTCGAGTTCATCTTCATGAATGTGATAGCCTGGATCGTCTTTCACTGAACGGGTAAACATGCAAGCCAGTGTAGCGAGTATTCCAATGACTACAACCACATAGTTGTGGTAGATAAAACCATAGCCTGCCACGAACAATCCGAGAGACATCAGGAACGGCAAGAACGATGGCGATGGCATGTGAATGTCGCCAATAGGCTCCGCAGGCGTCATGCCTTTGTTACCAGCCATTTTCTCGACCCACAACGCATCCAAACCGCGAACGAGAGGGGTTTGAACGAAGTTGTACTCCGGCGGCGGCGAAGGAATCGCCCATTCGAGTGAACGTCCATCCCATGGATCAGCAGGAGCGCGTTTGGAGCTTTTCGCTGCCACGACTACGTTGATCATGAATAGGATGGTACCGATCGTCATACCAAATGCACCGATCGTACTGATAAAGTTCCCCATATCCAGGTTCTGATCTTTGAGGTATGTAAAGACGCGGCGCGGCATCCCCATCAGACCCAAGAAGTGTTGCGGGAAGAAGGTAAGGTGGAAACCAATGAAGAACGTCCAGAAGTTCCATTTACCGATTGTTTCGTTCAGCATTTTACCGAACATTTTCGGCCACCAATAGTAAAGACCTGAGAAGAGACCGAATACGAGACCCCCTACGATTACGTAGTGGAAGTGAGCAACTACGAAATAACTGTCATGGTATTGATAGTCAGCCGGCGGAACCGCAAGCATAACCCCTGTCATACCACCGATTGTAAACGTTGGAATAAATCCTACTGCAAACAGGTTTGCGGTAGGGAAGCGGATTTGACCGCCCCACATGGTCAACAGCCAGTTAAAGATTTTGATACCTGTAGGAACAGCAATCAACATGGTTGCAAGTCCAAACAGCGTGTTGGCAATTGCGCCCAAACCTGTTGTGAACATGTGGTGAGCCCACACCATGAAGCCCAAGAAACCGATCAGCGCAGTTGCAAATACCATGGAGCTGTAACCAAACAGACGCTTTCTTGAGAATGTAGAAACTACCTCAGAAATGATACCGAATGCCGGGAGAATCAAAATGTATACTTCGGGGTGACCGAAGATCCAGAACAAGTGCTCCCAGATAACAACGTTACCACCTGCGTCAGGGTTGAAGAAGTTTCCGCCGAACAAGCGGTCAAACATCAACAGAACCAGACCAACCGTAATCGCAGGGAATGCGAAGAGGATCAAACCGGATGTAATAAAGGACGCCCAGGTGAACATTGGCATACGCATGAATGTCATACCTGGAGCACGCATGTTGATAATGGTAACTAGAAAGTTAATACCACCAATCAGCGTTCCGAGACCGGCAATTTGCAAACCGAGTACGTAGAAGTCTACGCCTCTGCCACTGTATTGATTCAAAGCCAAGGTTGTATACGATGTCCAACCAGCATCAGGTGCGCCACCCAAGAACCAGCTTGTGTTCAGTAGCACTCCCCCGAAGAAAAATAGCCAGAATCCGAGAGCGTTAACAAACGGGAATGCTACGTCGCGTGCACCGATTTGAAGAGGAACAATCGCGTTCATCAAAGCAAAAATAATTGGCATAACTGCCAAGAAAATCATCGTAGTGCCGTGCATCGTAATTAATTCGTTAAAAGTCTTGGCACCAACGAATTCAATCTCTGGGTACATCAACTGCAAACGAATCAGCAGGGCTTCCAAACCACCGGCCAAGAAGAAAATTCCACCGGCAATCAGATATAGGATCGCAATCTTCTTATGATCCACTGTCGTAAGATAATCCCACAGCCCCGAGCGATTTGGTGCATGAGAAGCATGTGCAGACACGGGTTTACCTCCTTTTTAAGCGTCACTGCCTATGACGATTGTCAATGCAATAAGTTTTATGAGGTTTTACTTTACTTTTTCTCGCTTACGCTCAATGTCCCCATGTACTCTACAAGCGCTTTCACTTGGATGTCATCGAGGTTGAGGTTAGGCATTTTGTTGCCTGGCTTAATTTTTTGCGGATCTTTCAGCCACTCTGCAATGTTTTCAGGCGTATGTGCTTTGATACCTGCTACACGTTCGCGATCTGCAAAGTTAGTCAGGTTTGGCCCCATCTTACCGCCTTTACCTGCCACAGCATGACATCCCAAACAACTCTTATCGAAGATTTGTTGACCTTCTGCAGCCAGTGGAGAAGATGCTGTTGCAGGTTCTTTTGCCTGAACGCCCTTCATGTTCGCTACCCAAGTGTCAAAATCTGCTTGTTCCTTTACTTCTACCTTGAAGTCCATCAAGGCATGGGACGCTCCACAGAGCTCCGCACATTTACCGTAGTAAATGCCTGCTTTGTCTGCTTGCAGCCACATTTTGTTTTCTTGCCCTGGGTTCGTATCGATTTTACCGCCCAATGCAGGAATCCAGAATGCGTGCTTAACATCAGACGCAGATAATACGAATTGAACCTTTTTGCCAACTGGCAATACCAAGTCTTGTGCAGTCGCTACCCCAAGATCAGGATACTCGAATTCCCACCAGAATTGGTGAGCGGTAACCTTTACTTGAACTGCTTCCTCTTTTGGGTACTCCTTGTGCAGTGCGAAACCGGTAGTAACAGTCGGAATCGCCATAATGATAAGGAGCAAGAAAGGAATTACCGTCCAAAGAATTTCAAGTGCATGATTTCCTTCGACCTGCTTAGGAATGCCTTGCTGTCCGGGACGCTTACGATAACGGATAAGGACGTACGTAAAGATCGCCATAACGACAATGAAGACGCCGATCATGATAGCGGAGGACAGCTTCATCAGGTCAAACTGCATCGCAGCTACCGGACCAGAGGGCTTGAGCGCTGAAAGCTCATCTTTGCCACACCCGGTTAACACTAGCGCCAGCAGAGCAAACAGGGAAAACTGACGCCAATACTGTTGCCAACCCTTCATACCAGTGAACCCCTCTTTCTTCGTGTTGGTAACGTTCTAGCCACGCCTACAACTAGAAGTTTTCGTACTTTTCTATCTGCTTGAAGAAATCGCATACAATACCATTCACAACTATAATACCCAAACATGAAAGGTATTAGCATCTATTCCAAAAACAAACAGGAAAGTAAGGGGCAGTATTGCACACTTCTACCCTAGCGTGGTAACCATTTAAGTATACATAAATTTTCCTTAATACAAAGGCTATTTGTTATGATTTTGTTAACAAATTTATGAACAATTTTGTGAACACTGCAGTTAAATACTACCATTGCATCCATTTAAAAGGAGAATATCATGCAAAAAAGACCAATTGCACTAGTCACTGGTGCCTCAAGTGGCTTTGGTAAGCACGCTTCAGTCGCTTTAGTCAAGACCGGTTTTCAGGTAATTGCTGCTATGCGTGATCTAGCAAAAAGAGACCCTCTTGACAAATCAGCAAGCTTGCTTATAGATCCTGAGCATCTGGAAGTGATTTCCCTTGATGTTACGCATCCCGAACAAATTCAGGATGCAATCACTTCCATCATTGCACGGCATGGGCGCATTGATCTGTTGGTGAACAATGCCGGCTATGCGTTGGGCGGCTTTGCTGAGGAAGTCTCTTCTGAAGAATGGCGCAAGCAGTTTGATGTAAATGTGTTCGGGCTGATCGACGTCACGCGGGCAGTCTTGCCTTATATGCGGCAACAACGGGCTGGACGAATTATTAACGTAAGCAGCATCAGTGGGCGCTTTGGTTTCCCTGGTCTCTCACCGTATGCAGCTTCCAAGCATGCAGTCGAAGGCTTCAGTGAATCGCTTCGCCTTGAAATGCTACCCTTTCAGGTTCAAGTCGTCCTTATTGAGCCCGGCTCCTTTCGTACAGCAATCTGGGAGAAAGGAATGCAAGACCAACAGCTTGATGAAAACTCTCCTTACGCCTCCCAAATGAAACAACTGATGCGTCACCTAGAAGCAATTATAGAAAAGGCACCTGCACCCGACGCAGTCATCTCGACGATTGTCCATGCGGCCACCACTCCCAAGCCGCGATTCCGCTACCCAGTTGGCCGAGGCGTGGCACTTACGATCGCCGCAAAAAATTGGCTTCCGTGGTCATGGATTGAGCGAATCGTGGCAAAGCGATCGTGATGTTTTACTTTATGCATAAAAGAACACACCCCCGTAAGGAGTGTGTTTTCACGTTGAACAACTTATACACTTTCCGTTCGTCCTGTGCGTATCAACCAAACATGCTGGATATATTCTGCTACGCCAAAAAATATCGCAACAAAACCAGCCCCGATTGCAGCGATTTGAGCCGTCGGTAAAAACACAATGCTTCCATAAACGATCAAAAAGCCGATAATCAAGTCAAACATGGTCGTAAGCCAAAGGCTCCCTGATGTAAGAATGGCCCTATCCAAAAAATATCCGGCGACTGCCAAGACAAATCCGACTCCGACAGATTGATATAGATTAGCGAAGTTCACTTCTGGAAAGAGAGCATCTGCCAAAACGACCAACAACGGACTAACGAGCAGCTTCATCAAAAGACCGTCCACGTCTATTTACTCTCCTTTACTGGGGGTGTACTCAGTATGCCCCTCGTTTACTTCAGCCATGTCATAACGCCGTCGTATAACGGCTTGTAAACCATTTCCATCCAACAAACAGGATGAGGGACAACCCCTTTTTCGGCTCCTTCGTACAAGCCAATACTGATGACAAACAACCCGAGAAAGACAGCGATTTCTTTGCGCTGCCGCTTCCGAATCAATCGGGGTAGCTTGGTGAATTCCTTTTCCCAACTGCTCCCTATCTTCTTCCATACTTTCGGCTATTTTTGATGGATCGCTTCTCTGAATCCATATATGTCTACTCCATGTTTCTTAGCATTGGCAATTGCTTTTGTAGCCAATGCTTCCATTGTCAAAAGTCCTCCTCCCTTGCAAGGCATGCTTCCGACCGTGCTTTTTACTTTGCCTGTAATATAACTAAACGCTTTGCTGTCCGCTTCACTCAGTCAGTTGATCATCTTGTCTCCCCGGAAGGTAGCCAATGTCGTATATTGAAGAAGCACAGGGGTATCTATTTGCTCGACATTTTTTCGTGGTCCCCCTCCCTTGCAGGTCCGGTTAATCACACGCCTGTCAAAACTGCTTGTTTCCCTTTGCTAGTAAAGTCAGTGCCATATATGAGCATCCTGGTGTGCGCCATGTATATTTTACGCGGAGATACCGTAGTAAGCTTCGTATTACTAAACAAATTGGTCATGACCGTTTTCATAGAAAAAGACCTCGCACTCTTATAAAGAGGACAAGGTCTTTAGGTATAAGTTCTACATTATGGAGCCGGTATTTGTGCTTCACCTGGCACTGATGCATCGTCAAAAGACGGGTCATGCCATTCTACTTTGTGTTTTTCCTGAAGCGTATTTAACCAGGTACCGTAGTTCTGGCTGCGATTTTGGTCAGTCAGCATCATCTTGATCTGATCTTTGACTTTATCAAACTCAGGTGCCGGTGACCCCAGCTGTTCTTTATTTGTATCGTAGTAGGTTTTGATTTGCTCCTCGGTAACCGGGAATGCTTTATCCAACAACTTATCCCGTGTCATGAGCACGCTCAATTTATTCCGCAGCTGGGCCTCAGTCATCCCCATACTCTTCAAGTAGTTTTGGAATGCCTCAGGTGAACCTACCTGTTGTTTCATCGAATCAATCTCTTTATTCATATCTTCTTGCGTCACCGCGACGTTTTGCGCCTTGGCTTCCTGCTTGATCAACGCTTCCGCAACAAGTTCATGTATCATTGATTTTCCGTACGTTTTCTTCATTTCACTGTAAAGCTGATTTTGTGTAATGGAGGTATCACCGGCCGTTACCAATACAGGGTCATTGCCTTTTGCCCATGATTGATAAAAACCTAAAACAGCTAACCCCGTTACTAATATGGCAACCGTAAGCATGGAAATATCAAACTTCTTCACTTGGGTATCCTCTCTTTCTATAATCTGCCCTCCAAGTATAGAAAGAAGTTATGGTAGAAAAATGGAAAGCGTATTACACAACTTTTCCACATTTTAAACATATTATGCGCTACATAAAAAATCGGGTAAAAAAAGAGGAGAGAACGGAGGCGATGACAGGACCTAAAACTGCCCAAATCTGTAAAAAACGTTCTTGTTTCCTGTCTTTTTCTACTTCCATAAATTGAGCAAGTGCTTCCTTGTCCCGATTTTCGTTAGCCAGTAATTGCAGGATAATATCTTTGTCTTTTTCCGTCTTCTCTGCTTTCGTTTCAAAATCCGTCTGTAGCTTGTTCAAAACTTGCAGTACATCATAACGCACATCCTCCATGCGTCCCAGTTGATGTTCAATTCGTTCCAACCACTTCGTGACAACTATCATTTGTCCCTCAAGCTGATCGATTCGTTCTTCGAATTTGTCTAATTTTAAATAGATACGTTGTATATGCTGATTTATATCTTTCTGATTTTCATACGGTCCTGCTGTCATAGATTCCACCTCCTCCGTCCGTCCTTTATACTACTGTTTATGTAGCGGAGAGGAGCATTGCTTGTACGGTTATCCCTCTTTGTTCAGTCTCGTGTAAAAAAGGCTGTAAACAAATGTATTTCCAAATCCTGAATTCAGCTAAAATAGAGGGAAGACTATCTATCATTTCTCTCATATAAACGGGGACATAACCGTTTATTCATAAAGGAGGATATCATGACAACCTTGCTGGAGGTAAAAGGGGTAACAGGTGGGTACTCTTACAACCACGCTGTAATCAAAGACGTCTCCTTTCACATACGTGAAAAAGAAATTGTAGCGCTAATCGGGCTGAATGGCGCAGGCAAAAGCACGACAATCAAGCATATTTTAGGACTCCTGGAACCAATCGCAGGTGAAATCAGCATTGCGGGGAAGACCTTTCAATCAGACCCCGAAAACTATCGTTTGTCTTACGGGTATATTCCCGAGTCTCCCATTTATTACGAAGAGCTTACGCTGTGGGAGCATATCGAGTTAATGGCCATGAGCCACGGGCTGGACCAGGAAGTTTTTTATGAACGAGCACGTCCTCTCTTAAAAGAATTCCGCATGGAGGAAATGAAAGATCGATTTCCCCAGCAGTTTTCCAAAGGGATGCGACAAAAGCTCATGATCATGATGGCGTTGCTCGTACAACCGCCTCTGTACATCGTGGATGAACCGATCCTAGGTCTGGACCCTCTGGGAATTCGTTCCCTACTCACGTGGCTGAACCGCTGCAAGGAGCAAGGGGCGGGCATTCTAATGTCCACACATATTTTGGCGACCGCCGAGAAGCATTGTGACCGATTCATCATTTTGCACAAAGGCGAGATTAGAGCCCAAGGAACACTAGAGGAGCTCCGGCATATGACAGGACTCCCAGATAGCTCCTTGGACGACATATACTTGCATATCGTAGAGGATGACGGCCAGTGAAAATAGACGTAGATCAATTATTTCGCAAACGGTTCCAAGCCTTTTCCGTAGAATTCATTCGATATGCCCAGTACATGGCCAATGGCGGGTTGGCGTTCGTCGGGATCTTTTTAATGGGGTTGCTCGCCTTCTACTACCGCAGCATCATCGCGATGATTCCGGACTGGTTCCCTTTGCCATATGCAATGGCGCTCGTGATTGCAATCATCGTGGTGAGAAGCCCCCTGCGCACGTTTTTGCTGGAAGCAGATTTGCTTTTTTTGACTCCGCATGAAATAAGGCTAGATCGCTATTTCCGCAAGGCACTCGTTTACAATTTTGTCATTCAGAGCATCATGGTGTTTGTCGTCCTGCTGTTGCTCATGCCTATGTATACAGAGGTCATAGGAGCACAAGGCGTGCAGCTGTGGGTTTATTGGTGCATTCCCCTGCTCTTGAAGGGCTGGAATATTTACAGCAGTTGGACGTTCTTACGTTTGCCAGATCAGAAGAAGATCGGATTCTATACACTCGCTCGATTTGTGTTTTCGTATATGCTCCTCGCCTGGGTATTGAGTGAAGGCCAATTCTTGCGCTTGGGTAATGTCCCATTAGGTGTTCTGATCTGCGCTGCGCTCTTGATCTGGCTCCATTCGCGAATCTTGACCTATAAGAAAAAACATTCCATACAATGGTATCGCCTGTTGGCCATCGAAAGCGGCTTGCGTCACCGCTTTTATCAGTTCGTGAACAACTTCAGGGATGTACCTGCCATGCAGCACCAAGTGAAATCACGCTCGTGGCTCATTACCCTGACGAAGCTGCTGCCTTACCGTCAATCAACAGCAGGACGTCATTTGTTTACCAAAAAATTTATTCGCTCTGGTGACTTTGCGGGCATTTATCTCAGACTTATCCTGCTGTCAGGCTTCGTCGTTCTCATATTGCCCAGCCCCTATGCAAAAATCATTGCTGGTCTGCTCTTTCTCTTCATGACTGCCAGCCAGATCGGCACCCTCTGGCGGCACCAGCAAAAGCGCAACGGGTATTCGATCTTTCCGATTCGGGATGGGCAGTTGAAACAGTCATTTAACTGGCTGCGCATGGTGCTATTGGGCGTGCACAGTGTAGTGCTTGTGCTCATTGGAATTTTGTAGTGTAGGTTTGCTGTTCATGAAAAGCCGCGTGGAAGAAGCGCATTTCCAGTCCAAGCGCCTCTGGAACCCGACAAAGCGGAGGGCTGAATGGAGGGAGTGGTTTTAGCTTCAACTCTGCGGATTCCTCATCGAAACTTCAACTTTTGAAGCGGCTCCCGCCATTAAGCCCGGAGCGGACAGTCTTCACCTCTTGCGGGGCGGAGGCCGAAGCGTAGACTGGAAATGCGCTTCTTCCCCCACTACAGCCACAAAAAAAACAGCTCTTCTCGGCATCATCCTGCCAGTAGAAGAGCTGTTTTTCATTTATAGCTAAAGTAATTTGTCTACAGTCGGAACGTATCCACCTTGCTGCGCAGCTCTTGAATGCTGTCTGTCACCTGCTCCGTTTCAGACACGAACTGATCAACGTTTCTACTGACCTCATGCATCGTAGCAGATACTTCTTCGGTAGCTGCTGCTGTTTGTTCCGAAATTGCAGTAACCGTCAACACGGATTCATTCACCTTGTTCTGACCTTGCTTCATCGTCTCTACACTTGCCATAACGTTCGCAAGCGACGTCTTCAAGGTATTCGTCATGTCAGACAGAGCCGTAATGCCTTGTGTAACGGAATCCAAACGCTCTGTACCCGCATTGTAGCGATCCAGCGTCGCATTTGTCTTTTCCGTAGCTTGTCTCACCTGATCTTGAATGTCTTTGATGCTCTCCTGAATGACGTGGGTTGCCGAACCTGTCTGTTCAGCCAGCTTGCGAACTTCTCCTGCTACCACAGCGAAGCCTCTGCCCGCTTCTCCAGCACGGGCACTCTCGATGGCTGCATTCAATGCCAACAGATTGGTTTGTCCGGCGATTTGCTGAATCGTTTCAATCACGTCGTTAATTCGGCTCGATTTTTCTTCGAGAATCGCCATTGTATTTTGCACTTCATGAAATTGTTTGTTCGTCTCTGTTCCATCTGCCAAAAACTCCTGCAATACTTTATAGCTGCTCTCTCCGATATCAGACACGCGATTGGATACTGCATCCATCTCGTCAATTGCCATATTCAATTCAGACAGCTCGCTCAAGAATTCTTGAACCGTTTGCACTGTCATCTCCATCGCAGTTGCTGTTTGCTCATTCCCTTGCGCAATCTCTTGGCTGGTGACCACGATATTTTTATTTTGCTCGCGGACAGAGTTGGCACCTTCCCGAATGGAATTCGCCATGCTGTCGATATGCTCAGTTGTCTCTTTTACTCCACCAATGATTTGACGTAGCTGTGCCGCCATCTCACCAAAAGCAACGACAATTCGGCCAATCTCGTCTTTTTTGTTGGAAACAGAGATCCCTGTAGACGTGAGATCACCAGAAGCAATGCGCATAGACGCCTCTTGTACAACTTGCAATGGACGCAGCATCGTTTTGATCAAGAAAAATACAGCAACCAAAGCAATAATCGTTACAACAATCATAGCAAGAATGATGCGTGGCATGGTTTCATCCAAAACCTGATCATTAATCAGCTCCACTTTGTCTGCCGCAGTATCTACACCTAGCACAGCAATTACTTGACCAGATGAATCTTCAATCGGTACGAATGCACTTAGATAGTTTCCGTACACAGGGTCTTCGACGATTGGCGTACTGTTCGATCCGCCTTCTAGAGCAGGAGCAATATCAGCCTTGCTGGTAGAGGTCGTCTCTTCACCCATTGTAGATGCTCCCTTTGCTCCTTTCTCCATGCCATCCACCATAATCTTTACCTTTTCACCGTCTGTATGAAGAATATAAACAAAAAGGACACCTGTTTTATCGGTGTACTCACTCAACGTTTTTTTGATAGACCAGTAGTCGTCAGATTCTTGTGGCTGAGATATAAATTTCGCTATCTTCTCTGAATCAAGCCCTTGGGAGATATGCAATGCTGTGTTAATGCTTGAGCGCGAGAGTGTCTTTTCAACAGTAGCTACGCTATTTTCGTACATCATGATAATATTAATTGTCATCATAACGGCAATGATCACCGCTACAAGAGCAACGACCCGTGTTGCCAAGCTCTTACTCATCCTGTTTCACTTCTCCTTCGCCGGTTACATATGTGTAATGTGGACCACCCACCCAGGAGCGGACGCTTTGTTGCGGGAGGTTTTGCCTTTTCGTAAAAGCATCAGCATTGCTGTTCTCACAAGGTGCTACTCGATAAAAAAACACCCAAAAAAGGGTGCTTTTCCTAAACACTCCCTACCAGTCTTATCGACAATCGGTCGTGATTTAATTAGGACTTTTGTTGGGTAATCATGAAAAATCGATGGGTAGGAATATCGATATATCCAACCGCTTCGATTTTCTGATGCAGATCGAGCAAGGCATCGGCGTACTTTTCTATAGTAAAGTCACGAATCTGCCATTCGATTGCCTTCACATAGTAAACAATAGCACCAATGTCATAGAAACGAGAAAAGCTCATTTCCTCTTTTTGGTCCACAATCGTAAGACCGGCTTCCTCCAGTTCGTTCACTGCATAGGCAAGATTCCAGTGCAAGTAATCTGGCGGAATTGGAGCGCCTAGCAATCGATTCAGCTCGAGATTGTCTTGACCGCCTACTTGCTGGGTAACAAATGTGCCCCCCGGCTTCAACAAGCGCTTCATTTCAGACGGCAAATATGATTCATGTCGATTGATAATCAAGTCGAGTGATTGATCCTCAAAAGGCAATAATTCTTCCCCGTCTACCGGAAACACACGAACACCCAAGGGTTCCAGATTGGCTTTTGCCACGGCTACATTCGGCTTATAGCCTTCTGTCGCATACGTCTCCAAAGGGAATGGTGCAAGCGTAGAAAACAGTTCTCCACCGCCAGTTCCCATATCCAGCATAGAGCGGACTTTGTGCATGTTCTTTTTCACGATGTTTACATAGTTCCAGCCAAGTGGTGCATCCTGCATCCTGCCTGTCGCTGTCAGTCGTGCAAAATCCCATCCAACGAATGGTGCCTCCACTTCTTCTTGAAAGCTTTTGATCCATTCCTTATTTTCCATGTCTGCTTCTCCTCTCGTTTATACCAGTCTGTTCGCATCCAAACCAGACGAGGCAGGAGGAGCTCGAGAGCGTTGTTATGTTTGTACAAAATCAAAGGACATGAGAAAAAGTCCCCCTCCTCATATTCTGATAAACCGAAAAATAATACCAAAATTGTAATTCATATCCTGCATGTAGATCAAGTGTACTTCTCCGACTTAAGACGGAGTGAAAATACTGCCTCGGTACGTTTGGTCTTCAACCATTTCTCTATATCATTAAAATCGAACTGGTAAACAGGAGGAACTGATCATGGCTGATTTTGAAGTGCTTGCCGGGATTCATCAAGGATTGTTTCTGGTCCTTCTCATCGTCATGCTGGCCCCGACACTCATGGCAAACCAGCTCGTTTTCCGTCCGACGAAACGGGCTTTCATAAGCAATGCTCGCATCACTTTATGTTTTTCATGGTCGGCCCTTTTTGTATTTGCGGGTCATTTGGTGATGACGTGGGTTATGTTTGAATCTTTTGGCTGGCTTTCCATAAAGGATACGCTGCTTGGCTTTTTACCTTTTATGTTTGTTCCATTGCTCTGCTGCCTACTCTCGACTTTTCCACGACTGTGGGAGTTGGCCGGGAAAGGGGGCAAAGAGTCAAGGCAGTCACAAGTAGATACGGATTATACCCGAATTTTGCTACAAGAGAAAAATGTTAGGCCTGTAAAAGCAAACTCCCCTGACCTAGACGACACGTTAGATGCAGAGTGGCGAGGAGACGCATCTTGCCCCGAATTGCTCGTTCCGCTGCAAGCTAGCGTCTTGGGCTGTCTGATTGCACTCTTCCTTCAAGTCTTTTTTCCTGCTGTTACGTTGGAACCGTCCATTTTGTTTCTCGCTTGGGGTGTATTATTAGCCGGGGTCTCCCTGCTTTGGATTCAGCAATCGTGGCAGCATCAATACCACTCCACTGCGGAAAACTGGGTAAGGCCGCGCCGTATGTTCCGCTTTATCCGTTTTGCCGCGTTTCTCCTGATGACCGCTTTCCTTGCGATGATCTGGGGAAATCAAGCGATGATAGCGAGCCGCCTTCCTGATCATTCACCTTTGGGAGATCAGAATCAGGATGATCACGCTCTCCCCGATTTTGTTTTCCCTGTAAAGGCAAGTGCTCATTCGATGCCTCCCTCAGGGAAACCTAGAAGTGTCGATGTATCAGCAAAACTAAAACAAGGGAACCCTGATCGAGCGTTTTCGCTGAACGTACAGAAAAAAACCATCCATCAAGCATCAGGCAAAACCGTAGAAGCATGGACCCTGAATGGACAATATCCCGGACCTGAGCTGCGTATGAAGCAAGGTGAGCTCGTCGAAATCACCCTTCTGAACAAGGATATAACCGAAGGGATAGACATCCACTGGCATGGCATGCAGACTCCCGCAAGCAATGATCGCATTGCAAAAGGAGAAAAATCTGTTTTTCGCTTTCGCGCAGAACAAACAGGGACGTATTGGTATCATTCTCACCAGCAAATTCCTGAGCAAGTAGTGAACGGATTATTGGGTGCTCTTGTGATCGAGGCAGCCGAAGCTACAACTACAGGCGTACCCATCCGCGACATTGCCATGATTCATCACAAGGATGAAAAGGCAGGCGCGACGTTAAACGGCTCAGATACGCGAAAAATGGAAACAGTTACTCCCGGCACAACGGTTCGCCTTCGTTTTATAAACGCTGAAAATGCTCCTGTCACCTATTTACTGGAAGGAACTCCTTTTCAGGTAGTAGCGATTGACGGAACCGAGGTAAACGAACCGAATTTGATTGCCAATCAAGCCTTGCAGCCTGGGGCCGGCGGTCGATACGACATTCAGTTTACAATGCCGAATCGTCCCGTGCTATTTGCTCCAGCTGCAAACCAGCATGACAAAGGGCTGCTACTACGTCCAGACGGGTCCAAAGATGCTGTGCCCTTCTTAAACACAGAGCTTTCCGTCTTTGACCCTGCACGTTACGGCAGTCCGACTGCCCTTCCTTTTGATCTCTCTTCCCATTTTGATCGGGAATATCAACTGCTCATTGATGGTCAGTACGGGTTTTATGACGGTAAATTCGAGCGATTGTCGACTGTAAATGGCGACTTGCTTCCTGATACACGGATGATGCTTGAAGAGGGCGATCTCATAAAGCTGACCTTCGTCAACCGGAGCTTCCAGGATCAATCGCTGTATCTGCACGGCCATCACATGCTCATCTTGAGCCGGGACGGCAAAAAAGTTACAGGAAGTCCATGGTGGACGGACACTCTCCAGATAGCGCCAGGTCAAACCTATGAAGTTGCTTTCCGCGCGAATAATCCTGGTGTATCGATGGAAGAGAGCCTTCCTAAAGATGAAACTGCTTTTGGGATAGCAATCCCGCTCGTGTATGAAGAGCATCTCCAAAAAGAAAACAGCAATCCGTAGCGATATTCGCCAGGCTGCTGTTTTCTTTTTTATCTATTACTGAGACTTTTTCCGGTTCTTGGCCACCAATAGTCTGTTTAGCGTTTCGTCAGGCTGTGTTTGCTTCTCCTGTTTCTCTTTTGCCTGCTCGTTCTTGACTGCTGGCTTCACCCGATTTCCAGCCCTCCCTACCGGATGAATGAGAGGAGCAGATACGACTTTTTGGTCATCTGTCCGCTCTTCGCGTGTCCGTCTTGTCGCAGAGCGCTTCTCGCCGAGGCGAGACAATACTACCTGTTGATCAGAATCGGCAGACATGGACTTGCGCACTCTCCATAGACTAGATAGTCTTGCCCACCATTGATCCGGCAACTGCAGGCGGCGAACAGCGATATCGATCGGCAACAGAAAAGCCGCCAACATCAGTAACCACTCACTGATCGACTGTGTGTCCCATTTATCGGGAAGCGTGCCACCAAAAGCTTCTTCCGGCTTGGTGATCTGATTCCCTCCACCGACACTTAGCCACTCTTGAAGTTTTTTCTCTCCATCGGAATGTACTCCGTATTCGGGTGAATAGGAAACGGTCAATCCTGTCGTTTGGCTCGCCGTGACTCGACCTTGATTTTTTTGTGAGATCTGAATCATGTAAGTACCCGGATCAGCAGTCTCGAATTCACCCTCCATGACGCCTGGTGCAACCGGTTTAAGCTTGATGACCTCTCGCTTCATCTCTTGATTGAGAACGACTGCCTCCATCTCTTGAGGCAGGCTTCCACCGGGTGGCATCGTAACCCTCACATTGCCTTTTGCGCCTTTCATGCTCGTGGTCGTCTTCCAAGCGCCTTCTGTAATTTGTGGGAAAGTCCATGCCACGATTTCGTTCCACAGACGGCTGCTTCCTCCCCAAGCCACCCAGTCCGGTGACCACTTCCCTTCCAGATCACTCGTCCAGGCGACAGAACGCCCCAGACCATACTGCCAACGGGTGAGAATCGGATCATCGTCAGCGCTCATCAAGGATGATTCGGCTGTTTGCTTCGGTGTTGTTGCGATATACGCACGCACCGGAGGCAATGTCTGCTTCAGCGTAGGCCATGCTCCCAATCCTGTATAGCCTGGTACCTGGGGCTTCTCCACAATAAACGTACGGCTGGCTAAGGCTGTTTCTTTACTGAAGATTTTCGGAATGGATTCGGCATCATTTGCAAAATAGTATCTGCCTTTTCCTAACTCGGCAATCATCTCCAGCAGCGACCTATCCGAATCATCACCCAGCGCCACAGTTGAAACGGTAATATTTTCAGCCGTCATTTGTTGTAGCAGGCCCTCGTAATCATCGCCAATTGCAGACTGCCCATCTGTGAGTAAAATAACGTGCTTGCGCTGGGTATTCATCGCCTTTACACGTTCGTAGCCCAGCTGTAAGGCAGGGAAAATATCGGTTCCGCCATCCGCTTGGATTCTGCCGATCTGCTGTTGGATTTCATCCAGTTTCGTGACAGATTGTGGAGCTACGACATCCCATGGCGTGTCGTCAAATGCAATCACTCCGATGTAGTCCTGTGCATTCATCATGGTTGTTGCTCGAATCGCAGCTTCCCTAGCCAGTGCCATCTTATCCGCACCTCTGGCATCGGCGCTCATACTGCCCGACTTATCGATGACCAGCTGCAGTCCGAGCGAAGGGAGTTGTTCCTTCCCTTTTAAATCCATGTGAACAGGTAATGCCTCTTCGATTGGTGTCTGAAACCAACCACCCATACCGAAGCTATCTTTACCGCCTGTCATGATCAAACCAATGCCCAAATCACGTACAGCAGTCCGCATGCGTTCCATATCCGCATCATTCATGCTGGTAGCCGGCACATCTGCCAGTACGATGGAGGCAAATTGTTTGTAGCCCTCAAGCTCCTTTGGCAGCAGTGCGAAATCGCGCAGCTCCACCTTGATATTACCCGCTTCCAGCGCTTGAATGAGGTTGCTAGCGGCACCAGGATGCCCTTCGGCTACGAGTACGACTGGTGCCCCGGCTACCTGTGTATAGGCTGTAGCCTGATTGTTCGCCGCTACAGTATCTTGTCGCGGCTCGATTTCCACACGATAGCGATGGAAACCCTGCTGCATCGCTTTTTGCGAAAAAACGAAGCGGTTGTTGCCCTTGCTGATTTGTACCGTTTGCTGGCCCGCCTCGCGATTGCCTTCATACAGGCGCAGGGTTGCCTCGGTTGCTACTGTACTCTCCACATCAACCGTGATGCCGTATTCCTCTCCCGCATATAGTCTTTGCGGTACCTGTACAGATGTAAGAACGACTTCATCCCCGTATGGTTGCTGCAAGGAGACAGCCTCTACAGCGATTCCTCGCTCCCTCGCCAGTCTCGTCTGCCGTGCCGCATCTCCGTTTGTTTCCTGACCATCTGTCAGCAAGACAACTTTTCCTCTGGCATTGGTAGCGATCATGGCAGACGCCAATCGGATTCCTTCTGCCAAATTGGTTGCATTCCGGTTGACATCCACGCCAAGGGGCTGTAACTCTTGGCGGATCGTCAACGGTTGATCGACCGCCGCCTCCGCACCTACTGCAATGACAGCATACTTATCCGCTGCTTGCTTTTGCCCGATCGCCTCCCGCAAAAAAGAGAGAACCCGCGGATCGTCCTTCATGGAAGCGGATCGATCTACAACAAACACAATCGTTTTCGCCTGAACAGGTGTCAGTAGCTGTGTCCCTGCCAACGCCAAAACCAGAAGAAGGAACAAGAGCGAGCGAATAGTTGCAATTGTCGCCTTTCTGCCGATTGGCATTTGCTTTTGATGTTGCCACCAGCTGATGATGACGTACACAACGGGAAGCAATAGCAACAGGAATAGCGGCTGTATAAAGTTAATACCCACGCTGATACACCCTCCATTCCACCAATAACACCAAGAGAGCAAACGCCGCCAACCAATAGGTCAACTCCTTCGTTCCCAGTGCTCCTGTTGTGTCAGTCGCTGTTGCTTCCTCACTCTCCTTTTGCTCTTCGGCATTTTTCCGGGCAACGCTCACAGACTTTGGTGTAATATTCGATTCTTCCTCATTCATTTGGACAGTAAAATACGTACTTTTCGTGCCTGTATCTACTCCTTCGTCAAGGCGATACAATCCAGTCAGCTCCGGTAGCTGCATCGTTTTGGACGTGGAGTCCTCCGTAAGAGACTCCTGGTGTCCATTCGGATACGTCAAGGTACGTGTTGTTGCTCCCGGTGAGAGTGGGATCGTCAAGACCTCTCCCGGATGTGCCGTGGGGATTGGGGCTGTTTGACCAGGTGACAGCCAGTTGACGACATTTTGCATAAAAATCGGAAAAGCAGGACGCAGCGGGAAATCCGATGCATGCAAATCAAATCCGATGATGACCATTCGTCGACCATCTATGATCCCGGCTCTGACCAGATCGACATCACCGGCGCGTACCAATGGCTTCATACCAGGCATCTCGTCCAATGCGTATCCTTTGGCGACGTGCACATCCCGCCAATCTACGTGCTTGAGCAGCGGGTCATCCGGGGAAACTGGCCTTGGCTGTTGATCCAGTTCTTTTTCTCCAGCAAGCGGCAACCACTCTGTTTTCTTGTTCGGAGCAATCAACAGAATGTTTCCTTTTGGCAGCTGGTCTGGCACGACTCCGTCAAAAACCCACAGGTCACGCGCAGCCGCCACAGCATCTGGTGCCTGCTGAATCGTTTCCACCTCAAGACTTCCGACTGTCTGCAATACTTGATGGAGGAAGCGGTTCCCCTCTGGCGAATACAACGCTGCTTTTCCTCTACCGGCAGCGAATGGAACACTCCACATGACATTATCCTGGGAAAGTCCGTCCTGCTCCGGTTCGATGACGGCACGATAGACACTAGACATCGCCAGCTTCTGAAACGAAAATGTCTGGGAGCTGCCTGCTCCCATCTCAAAAGAATCGGTATCCAGCAGCTTGTCATGCTCATCAAAAACAGTGACTTTTCCTTTCGCAGGCATGCTGCCGTGATTGTCCACCCGCAGTAGTCCCTCTACCCCTTTTTCCGTAGGCTGGGTCACAAAAACACCAATTGCGGTATTCTCGCGGGTGCTTCCCATCTGCATGAACTGAAAGCTCCCGGAAAAAGCAGGGACTGAGCCTCCATCCAGCTTGCGTTCCCCGCTTCCGTCCCCCATCCAAACCACTCCACTGCCTGGTTCATTCTCTGCAATGGCTCCTGCCAAAGACAGGGCTGCGATTTGATCAGATGTCCCGGAAAAAGGCGCAAGCTTTTCGATGGCTTGCAAGAGTGGCTCTTTGTCTGCACTTTTGGAAACTAAAACATTCGGCTCACGCCCTGCCTCGATGAGCGTCATCGTCTGGCCGCTTCCCAGCTTCTCTACGAGGGCTTTTGCCTGTGACACTGCTCGTTCCAGCCGCGTCTCGTTCCCTTCCTTCGTCATCATGCTCCCTGATGTATCCACGACCAAAATCGTATGGTCGGTTGTGATTCCCTCAGTGGGAACAGCTGGACGTATCAAAGCCAGCACGAGCAAGCAGGCAGCGAGCAGTTGCAGCAGCAACAACAGGTTGCGCCGTAGCCTTTCCCACGGTTTCACCGCTTCCCAGTTTTGCATCGTACGCTGCCACAGGAGTGTACTTGGTATGACACGATCCTCTACTTTTCGCTTGAGCAGGTAGAGGACGATGATGGCCGGGATAATCAGCGCAAACCACAAGTTGCCCAAACCCATCCATTGCATGTTGTCTCTCTCCTCTCTAGCGAATCAAGCCGGCCTGACGAAAGACATGGAAGACAATCGATTCCAGGGATTGTTCCGCCTCTACAGACACGAAGGCGATCCCTCTTCCATAAGCAAACGCGGACAGTTCTTGTTGATAATCTCGCAAACTCTTGTGGTACTCTTCCATCAACGGGCTGGTCAGGGATACTTCTTTTGCTTGCCCGGTCTCTGAATCGATCAATCGCAGCTCTCCCGCATACTCGGGCGCAAGCTCTTCTTTGGAAAGCACCTGGACCAGCGTGACCTCTTGTTTGGCCGCCTGCAAATACGCGATGCCTTCCGTATAGCCTGACTCGAACAAAAAGTCCGACAGCACGATGGATGTGCCAGCTTTGCCGCTGACAGCCCCGGGCTGGCGCATTGCCGTTTGCACATCACCTGTTCCCCCTTCTTGCAGGGAAGATAAGAAGCTGAGCAAGCGATGCGCCTGGTTCTTTCCTTGCAGCCCGGTAAGTGCTGCCGTAATGCGGCTGTCAAATGCATAGACCGATACATGATCGAGGTGGCACAGGGACAAATAGCCAAGGGCCGCGGCAATCTCGACAGCACGAGCCATTTTATTCGGTTGCCCGTAGCTCATCGAACGACTGCAATCGATATACAAGTTCACATGAAGCTCTGTTTCATCCAAGTACTTTTTCAAAAACAGCTTGCCTGAACGGGCATACGCGTTCCAATCGAGCTGCCGCAAATCATCGCCGGGAACATACGCCCGAAAGTCTGCGAACTCCATGGAGCTGCCCAGCTGTCTCGCCCTTCGCTTTCCTGCCTGGCTGCCGCTGACCGCTTTGCGACTAGCCATCTGCATTCGCTCCAGTCTGGCGAGCCATGACGGATCAAGCAGGTGTTGATTCATACCTTCTGCGTCCCCAGTTCGTCCAAAATATCCATAATGACGCGGTCTGGTCGGATGCCGTTTGCCTCTCCTTCAAAATTGAGGAAAATACGGTGGCGCAACGCTGGCAGAGCAACTGCTGTCACGTCCTCGTACGCCAGATTGTATCGGCCAGCTAATAACGCACGTACCTTTGCCAAGGAGACAATCGACTGCACGCCACGCGGACCTGCGCCATTGCGCACATATTTGTTTACCGAAGCAATTGCCAACTCCCCCGGATGCGTCGCTAAAAGCAGCTTCACGGCGTAATCCAGTACCGCATCAGCTACCAGTACTTCACGCGCTGCCTGCTGAATCTCGGCAATTTGCTCAGCTGAAGCCACTTTTTCCACGGTGATCACCTGGCTCGTGGTCGTTTGGCGCACAATCATTTTCAGTTCTTCTTCTGTCGGATACGGCACGTCGATCTTCAATAAGAAGCGGTCCATTTGGGCTTCTGGCAATGGGTATGTCCCTTCCTGCTCGAGCGGGTTCTGTGTCGCGAGAACGAAGAACGGCTCTGGCAGCCGACGAGTCACTCCTCCAGCTGAAACTGTTCGCTCCTGCATGGCCTCTAATAGGGCGCTTTGCGTCTTTGGCGTCGCCCGGTTAATTTCGTCAGCCAACACAACATGAGCGAAGATCGGCCCGTGTTGGAATTGGAAGGACTGCTGTCCCTTCTCGTCAACCAGCAGGATGTTCGTTCCAGTAATGTCTGTCGGCATCAGATCCGGTGTGAACTGTATCCGCTGAAACGACAGCTCGAAGGCTTGGGACAGTGTCCGAACAAGCAGCGTTTTGCCCAATCCGGGTACGCCTTCCAAAAGCGCATGTCCTCCTGCAAACACGGCCCACAGAAGTTGCTCTACCACGTCTTTTTGTCCTACCAATACCTTTCCAATCTCCTGCCTGACAAGCTCTACTCGCTGCAAGCAATCCTCTAGCGTTTGCTGCGCCATCGCCGTGTCTCCTTCCTGTTGTTGAATGATCTAAGGCTCTATTTTGCTGAAATAATCTTTCACGATCTGTTGATAATCGCCAGGAATGCTGCCCTTTTCCATACTTTCACGGGCAAATTGCTCATATTGGCCGTACACTTCCTCATATGGCAGCGTTCCACCTGAGGAAACTTGTGTGTTTCCACTTTGCTGCGACTGGGAAGGTCCTGACCCGAGTGTGCCTCCGACTGTATCAGCAGGTCCTTTGTCTCCACCTATGCGCTCTTCCGGGACGGTAACGAGCTCGTGTTTGCCTTTTCCTAACCCGGCCCCGCCACCTTGACCACTTCCTTGACCACTTCCTTGTCCGCTTCCTTGTCCGCTTCCTTGACCGCCGTTTCCGTTTCCGTTGCCGTTTCCATTCCCTTGCCCCGAGCCATTACTTCCATTCCCTGGCTGGTTTGCTGGGTTCGTCCCTTGATTCGGATTGGCACCTGCTCCCGGTGTGGCCGCAGTTGGCTGATTCCCGGGTGATCCAGATGCTGGAGTCGCCTGTCCAGTTGCTGCTGCTCCTGCCCCAGCTTCACTCGCTCCTGCATTTCCTGCTTGTGCTCCTGCACTGGCAAGCGTCATTTGCGACTGATTGAGCGAAGCAGCGGCATGAATAGCTGCGAGCATGGCTTGCTGAGATTGCTGGATGCCCGTCATGGCTTGCATCAAGCTGTTCTCAAGCGCAGTCATCGCTTGAGGCACTTGACCTTGGCCTGTTTGCTGGGCTGCCTCCGCCATTTGTTTGGCGATATCCTCCAGCTCCTTCGAGTCGGCAGACTCTGCCTCTTTTTTCAATTGCTCTGCTGCACTAGCGAGTTCGCGGGCAATCTCTTCCCGCTCTTTTTGCGGCATGCTTTCCATGGCTTTTGCCATTTGTGCCAGGGCCTCGGTCATCGCTTGTCGATCTTTCGCTTCCATTGCTCCAGCCAAGGCTTTTGTCCCTTCTTGATTACCCAAGCTGCGCTGGAGTGCTTGCAGCGCTTTTTCTTTGTGCTGCTCTGCATCTCTGACCTTTTCCAATTGTTTTTCCGCAGCGCGCAGTGCATTTTGACGTTCTGCTGGGTCGTCTGCTTTCGCCAGAGCCTTTTTTGCCTGCTCCAGCATTTCCTCCAGCTGCTTTTTCTGCGCGTCGGTTAAGCCTGTATTCTTTTTCACGTCCTGCTTGATTGCCTCTACTTCTTCCTCAACCTGCACGATTGCTTTCTTTTCCTCTGCCATCTGGGCCAGTCGCAAGTCTTGCGGATTCGGCCAAAGAAACAGCATCAGGCACACCACTAGCAAGCTACTTGTGACATACACCTTTTTTTGGACTAGCGACCAGATGCGGACGCTCTCAACAATTTGCGGCAAATTTTTTCGCAAATGCTGCAGGGCGTCTTCCCTCTGCATACTCGCTACCATCGACTGATTCTCTTGATTCTCCCATGCTGTGACGACTCGCTGAGCCAAACCATTACCGTCTGCCACTTGTGCACATTGGAGCCAAGTAGGGCGCATCCAAAGCGCACGCACCAAACCTGTGATAACAACAAGCACTGGCAGCACAACCGCGATCCAATGGTAAAACGGAATCGGCCAGATGCGGGCGAGGAGGAGGAGCACCAGGCTCGCCCCCATTCCCCACAAACCATAGACCGTTAGCTGCTGTATCCATACACGCAAGTCCAGTTGCTTTCGAATGGGTGCAAGCAGTGACTTCAGCTCGTCGTTTGCTCTAGAGGTAAACATGGCTTATTGCTCCTCTTTTGCTTTGCGAAATCTCGGTTTCACTGGCTGAATGAGATAGATGGAGAGTGACAGGCAGAACAGTGTAATGATCCCGAAAAACAGGCAGTACACCGCGTACGGGTCCACATTCCCAATCCTGAGCTGCGGTCCTTCATCAAAAATGTTTAACATCGCATACAATGGGTTGAAATTATGCAGGAGATCTGGCCAGTCTGGCATAGTCGCGGATGACATGGCACCCGAACGGCGCTGGTACCGAATGAACTCTTTGATAATTTCCGCCAGTACACTCGACCCGATCGCAAATCCAAACACCACGGCATAAGTGACGACCGTAGCGATACCAGTCCGTTTGATCAGTGTTGACATGAGCACACCAATGCTGCCGATGCCAAACATCGTAATGACGTAAAAGCCAAACACCTTGATCACTTGTGCTGGTGAAATTCCTCCATACAAAAAGACGATGGCATAGAGCGGGATGGTCGCAATGACCAGGAAAGTCATGAAGCTGAGCGATGCCAGCCATTTGCCTAAAATCAATCGTGTGGCGCTGACATTCGTGGTCAACAACACACTCAACGTCTGGCGTTCGCGCTCACCGGAAATCACACCTGACGTTATTCCAGGCACGACGAAGCCGATCATCCCAAGCTGAAACACAGACAGTATCATGAACAGTTGGCGTGTATCATTCGGATTGTAGTAGCTCCCTCCGTTTGTCATAAAGAAAATCATCGTGAGCGTCATTACGCCCAAAACAAGCAAATAGAGCAGGATGATCCACGGTGACCGATTGGTCCGCATCCGCATTTTCCATTCATTGAACAAGACAGGGTTGCTAAATCGTCTCAAGTCGCTCATGAGCCCACCCCTTTCGTAATTTCCAGAAAGATTTCTTCCAAATCACCAACGGCCTCATTAAACGCAGCAACAGGATAACCTGACACCGCAAGCTCCCGCAGCAGCTCAACCTGTTCTTCGTCATTACCTGAAAAGCCTGCAACGACCCAGTTCCCTTCGCGTGTCACTCTTGTAATGACGGGCATCTCACGCAAGCGCGTCATTGCTTCCTCAACCCGATCTAACAGGCGGATACGCAATACCCGCTGCTCTTGCATTTTCGAGTAAATCTCATCGACTCGTCCAAAGGCAACCAGATTGCCTTCCTCCACAATCCCGATGACATCACACATCTCCGCCAGTTCGGGCAATATATGCGAGCTAATGATAATCGTCTTGCCCATGTCCCGCAGTTCCTTCAAAATCTCCCGCAGCTCTATGCGTGCACGAGGGTCCAAACCAGAAGCCGGTTCGTCCAAAATGAGCACTTCCGGATTGTGGACCAACGAGCGGGCCAGTCCAAGGCGCTGCTTCATCCCCCGCGACAACGAGTCGACGTAGGCATCCCGCTTATGCGTAAGATTCACCAGCTCTAACAACTGTGGAATGATTTGTTTTCGCTCAGCTGCCGGAATATCGTAGTTCGCACCGTAAAAATCGAGGTACTCTTCTGCTGTCAAATTGTCGTACACACCAAAAAAATCTGGCATGTAGCCGATCAGCTTGCGTACTTCCTTTGGATGCTTGGTCACTTCGTAGCCGCCTACGTATGCTTTCCCACTGGTCGGCTCCAATAAAGTCGCCAAAATGGACATCGTCGTCGATTTTCCTGCCCCGTTCGGACCGACGAACCCAAAAACAGTACCCTTGTCAATTTCGAGCGAAAGTCCTTTTAACGCTTCCATTTTGCCGTAGCGCTTGCGCAAATTTTGGATCTGGATCACTTCTTTCTCACCTTCCCTTCCACACTGACACTTGGAACCCCAATGTGGCGATCATCCTCAAACTGGTGGGCAAATTTGATGCGGACAATGCCGTCGCCCGAAACATAAGTAGTGGTTTTCTCACTTGTCATGACGTTGTTCATGAATGCTTTTTCAAATGGTTCGAAAGCTTTTGTCTTCCAGTTGTAAACCTCTTTTTCAAATGTTGTATTGTCCTCTGACCAGGTGTACAGATACAAATTGCTGATGGCAAGATCCTGTCCTTCCTGATTCAGATTAATGTCAAAGGTAATATTCCCGGCAGGAAGTCTAAAGCCATCTCCGTAGTCATCTACCGGAACAGAGCTGCCCGACATCGTCACATCAAATGATCCCGTCGGATAATAAATGTGTCCGTCCTTGGATGGATTCACTTGCAGCGTCGAAGTGACCATCGCAATGCTGCTGTTCTCCGTATTTTCGTTTGGTACGACAGCCTCAGCAACTTGCTCATCGGTCCAGCCCACGAGTTTTATCACTTCAGACTGCCCCCCACGTCTGTCTATCATGTCCAGCATGTCCACGATGACTTGCTCACGCGTTTGACTATCATAGCCATTCGATTGCATATACTGCGGCAGTGCATGCCCCATATTCATCCGATGTTGGTTCCGTCTTGCTTGTTGTTGAGGAGCAAACGGCAGGTTCACTTCGATACTGCTGCCAGCCGCCAACTGTGGAAACTCTTGTACCTGCATACCTGTCGAGATCGTTACGTCTCTTAGCGAGTACTTCGTATGGTTCGTCACGGTTCCTTTCAGGGCGCCGTTCTCATACGAAAGGTTCGATTCTATTTTTCCTACGTCCGATAAGGTTTGTTCCGTCGCAACCTTGCGCATCGACCAGAATTCTACATCTCGGAAATCAATATGAGTCTGATCGGGCTGTATGGAAATCCACGTTTGCGGAATTTGATCGATATAGTCTCTTTCGGTAACGGGTTGGGTTATGCCCTCTCCCTTTATCGTCAAACGATAGTCGTCATTACTCGGTACGAATAATGCGGTTACGCTCACCGCATTCGCCTGTCCGTTGTTTTGCAGTTCAACATAACCTACTTGGTGCAGCTTTACACCTACACCCCGCTGGATGGCACCAATCGAGAAGATTCCGATTCCCGCCAACACCGAAAGGGCGGGGACAATCACCCACATGTAGCTTTGCTTGCGGCCTCTCCGCAACATATAGAAAAGAACTGGCCCGACAACCAGGGCATAAATTCCGAAAAATACTGCGAACCAGCCAACCTCTGGAATTTTCAAGGATGGGACGCGATCAGCAGCATCGCGAAGTGGCCATACGTTGTCGATCATGCTACTATTTGAAGCGTTGATGGAAGAACCAAAAGCCTTTACAAATGTATCTGCCCAAAAGCGGCTGTTTCCTGCCCAGCTGGCTACTGGTTCCGCCGCCAAATCATAGGCGACGTACAATACTTTTCCTGCTCCCACGTTATGTACAACCATCAGCGGAATATTTCCTTCGCTGTACAGGACTTTCCCTGCCTTCACTGTCCCATTGCTTACAGTAAAGGGAGACGTCAGTGCAATCGGATTGGTCTTATCCACTTTTAAACTAGAGAATGTCTGTACACTCGTCACCCCTGTCACTTCTACTGGTGACAAGTCACCCAAAACGCCTCCAGATTTCTTGTACTGTGCTCCTCCAGCTAAAATCAGCATCCCGCCAGCTTTCGTCCAATCCTGAATCGCTTTGATCTGCTGTTCATTCAATGAGTCCAAAGCAAAATTGTTGATGACGAGCATATTAATCATCTGGAGCTGTGTACCTGTCACTGGCATATTGTCTGCCTTCATTGTCAAGAGCTGGACAGGGTTATGAATAGAGCCTTTCGGCAGTACACCAAGGAAGTTAGCTGTGTCGGGATTTTCTGCCAACACACCGATCATCAACGTATCCTCGTCGTATGAAAAACCTGTTATCGGAGTTTGCGCGATCACCTTATCATTTTGCATCAAAGCCACAAAAGAACTGCGATGCAGCTCTGATCCAGGAACAAGAATCGTTACCTGCTTGGTCACTCCGCTTGCAATCGAAAGCGGCTGATAATTGGCAAATTCAAAACGTCCGCCTCCCTGCTCCCCAGTGGCGACAAACAGCTCCCCTTCGATATCCGCCCCTCCATTTTTCACCGTGACGACAACGGGAACCATCCCCGTCTCCCTGTACTTTCCTTCAATTCCGGCTGTTACTCCTAGCTGAATGTTTCCCTCTGCCAAGGCTGTTTCCGTTAATCCTAACGGAACACTTGCTACCAACAGGAGGAACGCACAAAAGGCCAGGAGCCACCGGTTGCACTGCGCCGTTTTCATTCGTTCAAAACCTCCACGGACCATTCTTTTTTCTTCCTATCTTTCTACTCATACAGTTATTGACGTTATTTCCAGACAAATCGCTACATTTTTTTCAAAATGAAATCATTGCCCAAAAGACAGAGCCAAATCTCTTGAATCCATCTCAAGATTTGGCTCTCGTTCTACTACTTATTTATCTGTTAGCGAAAGCGTCCGCAGCAGCCAGGAGGGCACCAACGACAGTGATCCGGGCATCTCCGTCTATGATCAAACTCCCAACTCCGGAAAGGTCTCTGCCAGCCTCCTCCTCCACGATCCCATCCCGGTGGCCGTTCCCGATCTCTTTGCCAAGGGTAATAAGAAGAATGTCCTTCCCGTGAAGAATACGATGATTGCCATTGAGAGCTTTGAAAATTCACGCAACCGCCTTCTTTCCTCTTATTTTTGCTGACTATATGTGTATATGCATGGTGACGTTCATCCGCATAGACTACTGACCTTTCTACAAGTAAAAGGGTATCTACCTATCAAAAAAACCGGTATTCCTACGAACAGGAATGACCGGCTTTTGACTACCCTGATATGCCCTTATGATTTCGTCCACAGCTCTCTGCGAGAAGTGGTTACAGATATAGCACCGGCAAGAATAGCGCGATCCACATCTTCCTTTGTACGAATAAATCCTCCAGCGATAACCGGAATTTGAGTTCGTACAGTGATTTCTTCGATCAGGTGGGGAATGATTCCTGGCAAAACCTCGACGTAATCCGGTTTGGTTCTCGCAAGCTGGGTAAGGCTGCTGTCTAATGCCATCGTATCAATGAGAAACAGTCTTTGGATGGAAATGAGCCCTTTTTTCTTGGCGGCAAGAACCGCACTGTTCCGTGTGGTGATGATTCCTTCGGGCTGAGCTTCTTGCGCAAGAAACTCCATCGCATATTCATCAGACTTCAAGCCGTCAATAAGATCAGCATGGATCAGCAGTTTTTTCCCGAATGCTCTGGCCCGTTTTCCCAGTGGCTTTACTTGCGCTACATGGGCATTCAGCAAAATAATGCGCTCGTAGCCGCTTTCCATGAGTTCATCAAATTCTTTTAATGTCCGGGCCGCAGGAAGTATTTTTTGATTGATCTGGTTTGCCAATCACGAATCACCCCTATTGAAATGTTTTCGCAAGATGATATTCCTCTTCAAACACTTTTATTTCATGTTCTTTCCTCTCATCTGACCATTGCAGCTCATGAGCGAGCTCTTCTCCCACCATTCGATACACAGGCTCCAGTGTATCTCTCTCGAAGAATAGTCTGCCACTGCGACGAATCAGAAAATCACTCAAGGTCATGACCATTTCTTCTTTTACAGCGTAGCGCAGTTCTGCTTTCAGCAGTGCTTCAATCGGAGACACATTTTGAGCATTTTGTGTCAAAAGCTCTTGGCACATCGTTACGATTTGCTCACTGTTGCTTCCATATTTTCCAACAAGAACGCGGATTTGTTCCTCGGTGATTCCCCATTGGCTAAGTCGCTCTGCCTGTGCTTTCACATATACAGGAATCTTGGCTGCGGAATCAAATTTTCCACCAGCGAGGACGATTTTGTCTGTCCGACAAGCTCCAAATGCTCTGCCCTCTTCTTCGGTCAACTGCTTGGCCACCACATCAACAATGCGCTCGGCCATTTTGCGGAAGCCCGTCAATTTTCCACCTGCGATTGTAATCAGCCCGCTTTTGGAATAAAAAATCTCGTCCTTGCGTGACAATTCGGATGGGGACTTGCCATCTTCATGGATCAGCGGTCTGAGTCCTGCCCAGCTGGAGCTGACATCCTGTTCCGTCAGTTTCACAGAAGGGAACATCTCGTTCGCCGCATTCAATACATACTCCATGTCTTCTCTCGTCACCGTTGGGCGCTCCAGCACACCTTTGTAATTCGTGTCAGTGGTACCGATATACGTACTGTTATTGCGCGGAATGGCAAACAGCATACGCCCATCAGATACATCGAAATAAACGGCCTGCTTCAATGGCAGTCTGTTATATGGCACGACCAGGTGGACACCTTTTGTCAGGTGGAGGCGCTTGCCGTACAGGGATTGGTCCTTTTCTCTAAGCTGATCCACCCAAGGACCTGCTGCGTTTACGATTTTTTTGGCATGGAGGGCGTACTCCGTGCCCGTAAGCAAATCCTTCGCGCTAATCCCGATGACTTTACCGTTTTCATAAATAAAACCAGTGGCTTCGGTATAGTTCACGCAGAGCGCTCCGTGCGAGCTTGCTGTTTTCATGACCTCAACCGTAAGTCTAGCATCATCTGTCCGATATTCGAAATAAAGCCCGCCGCCCTTGAGAATGTCTCGGCGCAAAAGCGGTTCTGCCTCCACCGTTCTCTCTTTGTTCAGCATGATGCGTCGTTCTTTTCTTTCAACTCCAGCCAACACATCGTAAACATACAAACCAACAGAGGTTGCCAGCTTGCCATAAGTACCATTTTTCACAATGGGTAAAATCATTTTTTCCGGGATAACGATATGTGGCGCATTGCGATACAAAATAGCTCGCTCCCGGCCTACTTCCCGCACCAGCTGCACATCGCCCTGCTTCAAATAGCGCAATCCTCCATGAACGAGCTTGGTAGAACGACTGCTGGTACCCGCAGCAAAGTCTTGTTTTTCCACGAGTCCGACACTCAGACCTCTCGCGGCTGCGTCGAGGGCAATACCTGCTCCCGTCACCCCACCGCCAATTACCAAAAGATCGAGTTGTTTGGTTGCCATTTTATCCAGACAAGCCTGGCGTTGACTTGATGATAATGCATGTTGATTGTTCATCGTTCTTCTCATCCTCTCTAAAAGAAAAAGACAGCCAATATCCAAAAGACGCAATGCAATGTCATTGCTCTTCTGATACTGGCTGTCTCCGTAGTCTCCACAGCATGATTAACTTATCTTTAACTTTAGACCTCTTTTACACAAAAATCAATGCCTAATCTTGTAACCCATCGTTGCCGTAACTGCTTGCTGCCAACCTGCGTACAGCCCCAGGCGCACTTCCTCCGCCATATCCGGTGAGAAGGAGCGCTCCACCACTTTGTTATTCACAATATCTTCCTTACTGCCCCAATACCCGACGGCAAGCCCTGCGAGGTAAGCAGCTCCCAGCGCAGTCGTTTCATTGACACGCGGACGCTCAACCTCTGTATTCAGGATGTCGGACTGGAACTGCATTAAAAAGTTATTCGCCACAGCTCCACCGTCTACCGCCAGCTTTTGCAGCCGGATGCCAGAATCAGCCTCCATCGCTTCAAGCACATCCCGTGTCTGATAAGCCAGAGACTCCAGCGCTGCCCGAATCAAATGATCTTCCGTCGTTCCGCGGGTCAAGCCGAAGATCGCGCCTCTAGCTTCCATATCCCAATACGGCGCTCCCAGTCCAACAAAGGCTGGAACCATATAGACACCATCTGTACTGTCAACAGTGAGTGCGTGCTTTTCCGAATCCGATGATTTTTCGATCAGCTTGAGCCCGTCACGCAACCATTGAATCGCCGCACCAGCTACAAAAATACTGCCTTCCAGGGCGTACTCTACCTTGCCATCCACTCCCCAGGCAATGGTCGTAAGCAACCCGTTTTTGGATGCAACTGCCTTTTCTCCGGTATTCATCAGCATGAAGCAACCTGTTCCGTAAGTGTTTTTGGCCTGCCCTTCCGCAAAGCAAGCCTGCCCAAACAAAGCGGCCTGCTGGTCTCCAGCAATCCCGGCAATCGGAATCTGGAATTCGAAGAGCTTCTCGTCTGTGTAGCCGTACAATTCGCTGGAAGGACGGACAGCTGGCAGCATGCTTTTCGGGATTTGCAGCATGTTCAACAGCTCGTCGTCCCACTCTAGGGAATGAATATTAAACATCAATGTGCGGGAAGCATTGGAATAGTCGGTCACATGCACAAGGCCATTGGTCAGCTTCCAAATCAGCCACGTATCAATAGTTCCAAACAAGAGGTCGCCTTTCTCGGCTCGATCCCGTGCTCCCTCCACATGATCGAGCAGCCATTTTACTTTTGTGCCAGAAAAATAGGCGTCAATCAACAATCCTGTCTTTTCACGAACGGTTTGTTCATGGCCTTGCTCTTTCAACTGGTTGCAAACATCGATGGACTGTCTGCTTTGCCATACAATCGCATTGTGAATCGGCTTGCCCGTGTGCTTATCCCATACCACGGTTGTTTCCCGCTGATTGGTAATCCCGATCCCTGCGATTTCTTCTGGTTTCACATGATTCTCCAGTAAAACCGCTTTCAAAACCTCCAGCTGTGATTCCCAGATTTCCTCGGCATTGTGCTCCACCCAACCCGGCTTCGGATAAATTTGCGTGAATTCCTTCTGGGCCACACCGATAATGGCCCCTGATTTATCGAATAAAATAGCGCGAGAGCTCGTGGTTCCTTGATCGAGGGAAAGCATATATTTATTGTCCATGACAACTGTTCCTCCTTCACTCATATGGAATCGCCTTCATTCTTACCTTTATGTCTAGGAACGCGCACTTTCGGATGCGAGTCGCTCCTTGCTACCGATTGATTTTTTGGTTGTCATGCCGACCACGATGGCAATCACCATGAAAGCCGCTAATGCTATTACACCTGTCAACGAATGGTCTGTAAACGTTGATTTGTAAAAAAACGCTCCACTTACTGCTCCAATGATTGGTCCAACAACAGGAATCCATGCATAGCGCCAATTGGACTTTCCTTTACCGTGGATGGGCAAGAGAGCATGGGCGAGGCGAGGGCCAAGGTCACGGGCTGGATTGATCGCATAGCCGGTAGTACCTCCAAGAGACAAACCGATTGCGACAATCAGGAAGCCAACGATAAACGGATTGAGTCCTTCTGCAAATTTATTCGCTCCGATCGCCAGTAGACCGAGCACCAAGAAAAACGTACCTAAAATTTCGCTGAAGAGATTTGCAACTGTATGGGGAATCGCGGGACCTGTTGCAAATACCCCCAATTTGGCTCCTGCATCATTCGTCTCTCGCCAATGCGGGTAATAAAAGATCCAGACAAATGTCGCTCCCATAAATGCCCCAATCAGTTGAGCCGCTATGTAGCCCGGCACATGCTCCCACGGAAATTGACCGATGCTGGCCAGTGCAATCGTAAGTGCCGGATTCAAATGCGCTCCGCTAATGCTTCCGACTGCATACGCTCCGCACGCAACTGCCAGCCCCCAGCCCAGCGTAATCACAATCCAACCGCCGTTCTGGGAATACGCCTTTTTCAAGTTCTGTCCGGCGCAAACACCTGCCCCCAAAATGATCAAGATCATTGTCCCGATCAGTTCCCCTACATAGATAGACATGCCCCATCCTCCCCCTTTTTGAAAAAATTGTAAACCTACTCCCGTAAAGCGCTTACAATCCGCCAACTCCTTTGTGGTTTGTCTGGAGAGAAAATAAAAAAGCTAATACTCGCAAACCAAGAGCCTATGCCCTCATTTTGCAAATATTAGCTGATCTCCCAATCTCCACAGCACTATTAACTTAAGACCTACTATATAGCCACTTTTCAAAATTTGTCAATAATCCCTTTCCTTCACTTTTGCCAGTTCTCGCATCAAGCCCGGCAAAAAGAATAACGGGTAAATCAACAGGTACAGGTTCGGAATCCACCAGGACCAATCAAAATCTGCCTTGAACGCCCAAAAAGCGATTGCCTGCAAACCCGAACAGGACGTCAAAACGAGCGACAGCATGGCCAGCGGCTTCCAGATGTGCCGTCCTCTGCGGTAGGCGTACAGACTGGCAAAGCCCGTGATGGAAATGAAAATATCCAATGGAAAAAAGGACAGGTTCCATGCGAGCAAATTGGGGTCATAGTAATCCTGATACAGATATTCCACAGGGAGAAGCTCCAAAAATGTAACGAGCCAGTATACGACAAAAACCACATCGGTAACCCAGAAGAACACTAGTAATGCTCTTACATTTTTCTCACTCATTTTGCCTCAGCTACTCCTGTATCTTTAGAAGATTGCGCATGAGAAGTGTCTCCCAGATTCAACAGCACACAGCCCACGATGATCAGTCCGACAGCAATCAATTTTTTGACAGTGAAGGCGTCCTTGAAGACCACCACACCAATGACCGCGATGATCGCCGTGCCGAGACCCGACCAGATGGCATAGGCAGTCCCGACCTCCATTTCCTTGAGCGCCAGACTCAGCGACGAGAAGCACAAAATATAAAAGATAAACATCATCACACTGGGGACAGGCTTGCTCAGCCCGTCAGACAGCTTCATCGATGTTGTTCCAGCCACCTCTAGCAAAATGGCCATTAATAGATAGATCCAACTCATTATGTTCCCCCTACTTACTTGTTTGAAGACGAAGAATCTATGATGCCGCCTAGTAAAATATCGATGACCGCATCCAGTGCTTCGCCAATCGTCACATGATGCTGGTTCGCCAACTGCTGATCAATCAGTTGGTTGAGTGTCCCGGTATACATCTGAATCAAGATCGGAAGCTGGATACAACGAAACACGCCCTCCTCCATCCCTTGCTCCAGAATGATCCGAACATGCTCCCATTCCTGTTGATTGAACTCGTCGATTAGCTTCCATTGCTCAGGATAGTAGCGCTTCAGCTCGTACCACACGCGCAGGTCGGTTCGTGAGAAGTTGTTCGGAATCAGTGCCAGAAGCTGTCGCATCTTTTCTACCAAATCGAGGTCAGGATCATGCAAAATCCGATCTTCCTCTTTACGCAAATCCTCGATGTTTTCTTCAATGACTTTGGTGATCAAGGCCTCTTTCGATGGAAAGCTCGCATACAACGTCTTGGTGCTAACACCCGCGCGCCGAGCTAAATCAGACATGGTAAAACGGACGCCCTTAGTCTCAATCTCATGATAAGCGCATTGTAGGATTCTCTCCTGCATGTTCTTGCCCCCTCGGAAAACAAGGAAAATATTATGTTTTTCATATTTTCCAAAACGTACTTTTAGCATAACGGCGTACGCATGCCTTGTCAACAATCTCCAAACCACGCTTGTCTCAGTGCCTCGATACCAGGATCGATTTTTTCCAAAGGAATGCCCGCGAAGCCGAGGAAAAACTCTTTTGGCAAGGGATTGGGTGGCACCAGCCATGTAAACGATGCGGACGAGGCTCTCACACCTGCCTGAATCGCCAGCTTTTTCAGCTCCTCTTCGCTTCGCTCGCTGTTTACCCGCAGCAGGACGTGAAAGCCCGCATCGGCTCCGATAACTGTCGCTCTTTCGCCAAAATGCTTGTGCACAGCCAGCAGAAGCGCATCATGCTTTTTACGGTACAGCTTGCGCATTTTGCGGACATGCTTTTCGAAATATCCTTTTTCCATAAAGGCTTCCATCGTCCGTTGATGCAGTCGGGATGAGGATGGTTCCAGCAGTGTCTCGCGCAGCAGGTTGTAGTACGTATCCAGCAGAGATTCTGGCAAGACCATGTACCAAATACCTACTGCAGGCGCCAACACCTGCGCAAAACTCCCCATATAAATGACATTCGCATGCGGGAGCAAGCCTTGCATAGACGGAATCGGTCTGCCATGGTAACGAAATTCTCCGTCATAATCGTCTTCGATGATGTACCCTCCCACACTTTTGGCCCATTCGAGCAATTGCAATCGCTTGGATATGGGCATGATCATCCCACGTGGGTATTGATGAGCCGACGAAACGGCAGCCAAGCTAACCCCTGACTCATATAGCTCACTGACGCTTATTCCGTCCTCTGTCAGTGAAATCGGCAACACGTCGTATCCATGCTGGCGAAACGTATTGGCAAACAACAAATACCCCGGATTTTCTACACCGATGCGGTGGAATTGTGGCTTTACCATCAAACAGATCAAGGACAGCAAGCCAAACTGGCCCGCCCCAATCACCACTTGATTCGGCGAACAGGCGACACCCCTGTACCTGTGCAAGTAGTCAGCGATTTGCTTCCTGAGTCCAGCCTCCCCTTGCGGATCTCCATAAAAGAGATTCTCCTGCTGCTCTATGTGAAGCGTCTCATTGTACAAACGCCGCCAAATCATGGTTGGAAATAGCGAAAAATCATTGCGGGAGAGATGAAAGTCATAGACGTATTCCCGCTCGTCACGCAGCATAGGCCGCTGGATGGTTTGTATGCTCGCACCAGCTCCCGGCTTCACCTCTGGATCAGGCAGTTTCTCTACATAGTATCCACTGCGCGGTTTGCTTTGAATAAAACCTTCCGAAAGCAACTGCTGGTATGCCATCTCCACGGGCGTTGTGCTTAAGCCCAGCAGGTCAGCCAGCTTGCGAACGGACGGCAGCTTGCTACTCACCGCCAAGCGTCCTGCAACGATTTCCTTTTTCAAATAAGCATAAAGCTGTACGTACTGCGGCTCGTTGTCATTTTCCTGCCAGTTTGGGGTCAAGAGCATCTCGATTCCCCCTCCATCTGTCCTTTTCATTTTTACAAAACTGCACATTTTCAAGTATACACTTGCTCGTTATCCTAAGAAAAAGAAGTTTTTAACGAACAGGAGGACAACGACTATGTCTATGACACAACATGAGGATAAAAGTGCAGCGGTTCGCTTTTTAGAAGGAGAACGTGTCTTTTTGCGACCAATTGGCACAGAAGATACCGAATTATACTTCCGCTCCTTGTTCAACAAGGAAACGCGGATGCTGACTGGTACACAAAAACATTTCACGCGTGAGCAAATCCACCAGTACATCGCGAACAAAGGCCAGGACTCTTCCAGTGTCCTCTTATTGATCTGCCTGTGTGAAAATGATCAGGTGATTGGCGACGTCCAAATCGGGGATATCGATTCGAAAAATCGCAACGCCTTCATTCGAATTTCGATTGATCAAAATGCCTATCAAGGCAAAGGCTACGGAAGCGAAGCCCTTCTGCTGATGCTCGATTATGGTTTTGGCATCCTCAATCTACACCGCATCGAGCTAAACGTATTCGCCTTTAACGAACGCGCCATCCATACGTATGAAAAGCTCGGCTTCCAGCGTGAAGGTGTACAGCGACAAGCGCTTTATTACAACCACGCCTATCACGACTCCATTCTCATGTCCATGCTGGCAAACGAGTATCGAGCGAAGTATTTGAAATAGCAAATGGAAAACGCACCGGGGGATAATTCAATCCAGGTGCGTTTTTACATTTCGGCTGAGACTCCACAGAAAAGAATTCACTGTAGGTAAATTCTATCAAGAAGGAGTATAATTGTGTAAATGGTAAGAAAATCCACCCGTTTCACAGTAATCCCTTCAAGAAAGAGAGATTGATATGAAAAGAAAACTCCTGATCACCCTAAGCTTGTTCATCGTGCTGAGTGTACTGACGGGTTTCCAATCTGCATCAGCCAACACCTTGCAGCAGTCATTGCAATCTAACCTTGTCCCAGTTTCAAAAATGGAGCTTCCTGCCAAAACCATCATCGGGTTTGGAGAAGCCACGCATGGCAACAAGCAATTTACTACGCTGAAGTTAGATATTTTTAAGCATCTGGTAGAAAAACAAGGATATCGCGTATTTGCCATTGAAGGCGATTTTGGCGGTGGCCAAAAGGTCAATGAATACATTTTAGGCGGCAGCGGAACTGCGCAGGATGCCGCAAAAGCCATCGGATTTACGATTTACCAAACAGAAGAAATGGCCGCCCTTCTCTCTTGGATGCGCTCCTTTAATGAGAAGCGAGATGCCAAAGATCAAATTCATTTCTATGGCTTTGACATGCAACGCTATGACCATAACAAAAACGGGCTATTCTCCTTTTTGAAAAAAGTTGATCCGACACTCGCAACCAAGTATGAGAAGTTGCTTACGAATCTGAATGATAAGACGGTGTATGATCAAAAGACCGCCCTCGTACAGGAAGCGCTCTCCCACATAAGAAGCTTGATGGAGCAGATGAAACAACACCAATCTGTTTACATCGCGAAAAGCTCTATGAAAGAATATGAGCTGGCTTTCGCCTTCGCAGAATCCATCAAGCAAAACGCTACACTGCGCGGAACAAATACGAACTATGGCAACACCCGTGATCGCTATATGGCGGAAAAAGTGATGTGGATTTTATCGTTTGAAAAGAAACAGTACGGTCACAATAACCTGTTCATCGCCGGACATAATGGACACATAGAAAAGACCTCCACTACCGCAGGAATGACGACCTGCATGGGGGCACATCTCGCAAAAGCTTTGGGAGACCAGTATTACGCCATCGGAAGTGAATTCTACGAAAGCACCTTCCTTGCGAATGACGCCTCTACCAATGAGCGCAAAGCGTTTACTGTGAAGAATAGTGGCAAAGATCGGCTAGCTGTTTTGTTTGCACAGACAGGGATGGCGGATGCATTCCTTGATTTTTCCAAGGCAAAGCATCATGCGGATTTTTACACCTATCTGAATAAAGCCCAGTCCATCAGTGCAATTGGTGATGTTTTTAGTGGATGGTATGGAAAAATGGAGAAGATGTATACGTTGCAGATGATTCCGGCAAAAGCTTTTGATGCAATCATCTTCGTGCGAACTGCTACTCCTTCGGTTATGATAACGAATTAACGGGTGGACATTTGCCTGGCATAGAGAAACGGCAGCCGATTAATGATATGCTCCCCATACGGTAGACAGGCGAAATAATAAAAAGCTTGCTATTGTGAGGGGAGCTTTTTCATGTCTAGAGGTAAATATAATGCTTTCGAGAAACTCGCCATTCTCGAAGAAGTATCAAATGGGGAAATTGGTTTCCTGGCAGCTGCGAAGAAATATGAGATTAACAAGACGACTTTAATGAAATGGCAGCGTCGGTACAAGATGTATGGATATGAAGGGTTAGAGCGTCGTACGCATCTTCAACGCTATAGTGCTGAGCTTAAGCTCCGAGCGGTAATGGATTACCTTGAGGGGGGATTGTCTCAGTACCAGATCATCGATAAATACAAGATTGCTAGCACGAGACAGCTTTTTAATTGGATCAACAAGTATAATGGTCATAGCAGCTTAAAAGCCTATAAAGGGGAAGCAAAAGCTATGACAAAGAGTCGCTCTACGACTTGGCAAGAACGGATTGAGATTGTCCAGTATTGTCTGGCACATGAACATAATTACCAAAAGACAGCTGAACATTTTCAGGTCTCCTACCAGCAAGTATACCAATGGGTGAAGAAGTTCGGAGATGGCGGTCAGGATGCGTTAAAGGATAGCCGAGGGAGAAAGAAAACTCCGGAGGAGTTAACAGAGGCCGATCAACAGAAACTCAAGATGAAGAAGATGGAGTACGAAATTGAGCGACTTCGGGCGGAAAATGCATTCTTAAAAAAGTTAGAGGAGCTAGAAAGAAGGCGACGCTAAATCAGACACGGCAGGAAACAATTTACCTTGCCATCCAAGCGCTTCAAAAGGATGCATCAATTAGCGTTCAACTCCTATGTAAAATTGCAGGAATTGCACGCTCAAGCTATTACAAGTGGCTAAATCGCAAACCCAGTCCTCGAGAGATGGAGAATGAGAAGTTTACCCAGGTGATGATGACCATCTATGAGAAAGTGGAGCACACCTTTGGATACCGTCAATTAACCCTCCATATGCGAAAACAAACCAGAAAAACCATTAACCATAAGCGCGTAGAACGGTTAATGAAGGTAATGGGAATCCAGTCTGTTATCCGGAGAAAGAAAAAGAAGTACACAAACGCCACGCCGCAGCAGGTGGCGGAAAACCTACTAAACCGTAAATTCCATGCCGATGCACCGAATGAAAAGTGGCTCACCGATGTAACGGAATTCAAGTACGGTAACGGCCAGAAAGCGTATTTAAGTGCTATTCTCGACCTTCATGATAAATCCATCGTCGCCTATGTATTAGGGCGTTCCAATAACAATCCACTTGTATTCCAGACATTGAAACGGGCCTTGCAGGCAGCACCAGGAAGTAGCCCCATGCTTCATAGCGACCGAGGCTACCAATACACCTCCTTTGGCTTTAAGAAACTTTTGGATGACAACAACATAATCCAGAGCATGTCCCGTGTGGGACGATGTATCGATAACGGCCCAATGGAATCTTTTTGGGGGACCCTCAAATGTGAGAAGTACTATTTGCACACGTACCATACTTTTGAGGAACTTGAGAGAGATATTGAGGCCTATATCCACTTTTACAATTACGAACGATTACAAGCAAAACTAAACGACCTCAGTCCGATGGAGTTCAGGACCAAGGCCGCCTAAATTTTTATTATTTGTACTGTCTACTTGACGGGGTGCAGTTCATAAATTGACTGCCGTTTTGTGTCCCTATCGTTACGTTTTGCTCTATTGGGCTTTTAGTTCCGATACTTTTATTAT